>CAYOOU010000061.1:0-10221 GCA_964405635.1 uncultured Piscirickettsiaceae bacterium | reverse complement strand
TTCATCTGCTGATAAATGGTCTCCACCGCTTGCTGCTCGTCTTCTGCTCGCATCAAAGCGGTGGTAAAGCCTTGTACCTTTTGCAACAGGCGACCATTCTCCCCGGCAATGTCTTTGAGCATCTCAACTTCTGTCTGCAACGCCTCTTTTTGCTGCCGCAAGTTAAACACCTGTCGCTCCAGCAGAGAAATTTCATGTCCAGTTTTGGGGTGGGGCACACTCAGCTCATTCAGCAGTTCTGGAAAAATATGAAAAAACTTTGGATTTTCATACAGATATTGTGCCACCTGCTCTGCATGAGGGTCGCACTCTAAATATTGTCTGCTCATACCTCCACCAGCTCCCCATCAAATACTGTCACTGCGGGACCAGACATCCACACCGGCGATTGCGGATCTCCATTCCACTGTATTTTTAAATCACCACCGGGCAGAGAGACAATCACCTCATCATCCACCTCGCCTCTTTGGCGAAACACCACCATTGCAGCACAAGCCCCTGTGCCACAAGCCAAGGTCTCTGCCGCCCCTCGCTCATACACCCGTAGCTTGATATGTTGCCGATCGACCAGCTCTGCAAACCCCACATTCACCCTTTCTGGAAAGCGAGGGTGGTTTTCAATGGCTGCCCCCACTTTTTCTACCGGTGCCTCATTAATATTGCTCACTCGCAACACCGCATGAGGGTTCCCCATGGAAACTGCGCCAATTTCAAAATTTTCTCCCAACACTTCAAGCGGATACCGCTCAGCCTCTGCAGGCGCTTCAAAGGGAAGCGCAGCAGGTTTAAAGTTGGGCACCCCCATATTCACACGCACCCAGCCCGACGCCTCTAAATAGAGCACAATCACCCCTGAAGCAGTCTCCACAGTAATTTCGGTTTTATCGGTCAACCCCTTGTCATAGACAAACTTGGCAAAACAGCGTGCCCCATTACCGCACTGCTGCACCTCTGAGCCATCCGCATTAAAGATGCGATACTTAAAATCCACCTCCGGTTGACTTGGCGACTCCACCAATAAAAACTGGTCAAACCCCACCCCAAAATGGCGGTCTGCCCACTGGGCAATCTGCTGACTGTTAAAGGCTTGATGAATACCATCTACCACCATAAAATCATTTCCCAAACCGTGCATTTTGCTAAATTTCAAACCCATTTTCGACTCCTTATTATTTTGATCTATTTTAGCGACTTTTTACTTTATAATGACGGGTTTCAATTGACAAAGAGATGAACTGCACAAATGATGACCCCAAAAGAGATCGTTCACGCTTTAGACCAGTTTATTGTTGGACAAGCCGATGCTAAAAAAGCGGTGGCTATCGCCCTGCGTAATCGCTGGCGGCGCAGCCAATTGCCAGAGGCACTGCGGCAGGAGGTCACCCCCAAAAATATTTTGATGATTGGCCCAACTGGGGTTGGGAAAACCGAAATCGCCCGCCGTCTAGCCAAATTGGCCGATGCCCCCTTCCTTAAAATTGAAGCCACCAAGTTTACCGAGGTGGGCTATGTGGGGCGCGATGTCGATTCTATTATTCGTGACCTGATGGAAACCGCCATTAAAATGCAGCGGGAAAAGGCGATGAAAGCGGTACAAGTCAAAGCAGAGGCTAATGCAGAAGAGCGAATTTTGGACGCCCTGCTCCCCCCCGCTCGTGGTTTTGAAGAGCAGAGCCATGACAATATGTCAGACACCCGTCAAAAATTCCGCAAAAAGTTGCGAGAGGGACAACTGGACGACAAAGAGATTGAAATCGACCTAGAAACGCCTCTGCCTCATGTGGAAATTATGGGCATGCCTGGCATGGAAGAGATGACTCAGCAGCTGCAAGGCATGTTTGAAAACCTCAACAAAGGTAAAAAACAGAAGCAACGCCTCACCATTAAAGAGGCCTTAAAGCAGTTGACGGAAGAAGAGGCTCAACGACTCATCAACCAAGAAGAAATTAAAGCCAAGGCGCTTGAATCAGTAGAACAAAACGGCATTGTCTTTTTAGACGAAATCGACAAGGTCGCCAAACGAGCGGATGCCAGCGGTGGCGATGTCTCCCGTGAAGGGGTACAACGAGACCTGCTTCCGCTGATTGAAGGGAATACCGTTTCCACAAAATACGGCATGGTCAAAACCGACCACATTCTGTTTATCGCCTCGGGGGCCTTCCACCTTGCCAAGCCCTCTGACCTCATTCCAGAGTTGCAAGGCCGTCTGCCGATTCGAGTAGAGCTTCAGTCCCTTACAGTGGAAGACTTTGTACGCATTCTGACAGAGCCAAAAGCCTCCTTAATTAAGCAGGCTAAAGCACTACTGGAAACCGAAGGCGTCACCATTGAGTTTACCCCTGAGGGCATTCAACGCATCGCCCAAATCGCCTATGATGTGAATGAAAACACTGAAAATATCGGGGCGCGTCGCCTACACACTGTGATGGAGCGACTACTAGAAGAGATTTCCTTCCATGCACCCGAAAAATCTGGCGAAACAATCACGATTGATGAAGCTTTGGTCGATGAGCGGCTGGGAGAGCTGGCAAAAGACCAAGACCTCTCGCAATATATACTGTAAAGGTTGATCCATGCCCAATCCAACAGAAATCAAACTTCACCAAAAGTCCAAGGTGCTGGAAATCGCCTTTGACGACGGTCAACGCTTTGAGCTACCCTGTGAATATCTGCGCGTCTATTCGCAATCGGCAGAGGTCACAGGCCATGCGCCCGGGCAAGAAGTGTTGCAAGTGGGCAAAGAAGATGTCAATATCAATGCCATTGTGCCAGTGGGCAACTATGGCATTCGCCTAGCGTTTGACGATGGCCACGACACAGGCATCTATACCTGGGAGCGGCTCTATGAGCTGGGACAACACCAAGACAAATACTGGCAGAACTACCTACAACGCCTCGCCCAAGCAGGTCACCAAAGGAAAGCAAAATGAGCAGTCAACAACAAAAACAGACCATCGACTTCGGCTTTAGCGAAGTTCCCGTGGAAGAAAAGGTGAAAAAGGTCAAAGGGGTGTTTGACTCTGTAGCCGATAAGTATGACATTATGAATGATGTCATGTCCCTAGGCGTACACCGACTGTGGAAACGGCAAACCATTGAATTGGCAGGCATTCGTCCAGACATGACTGTGCTAGATTTAGCAGGAGGCACTGGCGACTTTACCAAAGCCTATGCCAAGCGCGTCGGCAAAAATGGAAAAGTGATTCTGGCAGACATTAACGAAAGCATGGTGCGAGTGGGCAGAGACCGACTCATTAACGAAGGCATTGCCGGCAATGTGGCCTACACCATCTCCAATGCCGAAGCGCTAAACTTTCCTGACAACACCTTTGATGTAGTCACCATCGCCTTTGGGCTACGCAATGTCACACACAAAGACAAAGCGCTAGCAGAGATGGCACGAGTGCTCAAACCTGGCGGGCAAGCCCTCATTCTTGAGTTCTCAAAGGTCACGCAACCGCTACTGGCTAAGCTGTACGACTTCTACTCCTTTAATATCCTCCCTAAAATGGGGAAGGTCATTGCCGATGATGAGGCCAGCTACCAATATCTGGCAGAATCCATTCGTATGCACCCCGACCAAGAAACCCTCAAGCAAATGATGCTAGACAACGGGTTTGACAAAGCGGAATACCTCAACCTCTCTGAAGGCATTGTCGCCCTGCACCGAGGCTGGAAGTTTTAAAAGGTGAAAAAAATGTCAAAATCCACAGTCCTGCCCTCCCCCCTTCAAGCAATGCTCTGTGCAGCTACAGAAAAAATGCTCAACGGTCTGATTCACCTAGACCCATTTCACCATTTTGAAGCTTTTGAAGGCAAGGTTTTTTACATTGTCATCACCGACTTTACCACTGAAAACGAGAGCAGGACTGGGGATTTTGGCAAATTTTTTCTGATTTTTCATCAAAATCAAATTGCCGTTCAAACCCAGCTTCAAGGCGAACCCGATGCCACCCTTTCCACGGACCTCTATAGCCTAAAACGACTCAAAAAAAACCAAGGGCTGATGCGCCTTACCCTCTCTGGCGATGTCGCCTTGGCAGAACAGCTCATTGAACAGTTTGCTCAACTTGAGCCGGACTGGGAAGAAGCTCTGAGCCATTACTGTGGGGACTTCCTCGCCTTTCAAATCAGCCACTTTTTCCGCAAGCTGGGCGAACTAAGCCAAAATCAGCGGCAATATCTTGGCGACACCACAGCAGAGTACCTACACTACGAAATCAACCTGCTTCCCACCCAATCGCAAGTCAACACCTGGCAACAACAAGTCACCGAAACCGCCGATACGGTAGATGCACTAGAAAAGCGGATAGAAATGCTAGAAAACCTGCTATTAGCTCCAACTCAAGAAACCAAGTAAATAAGCCCTATGTCCCTAAAACTGATTCGCAAAATTCGTCGTATTATCAAAATCAACCAAGTGATGACCCACTACCGCCTCGATGAGATGGTACTCACTGACACCAAATATGCGTGGCTGATTTGGGTCAACCGCTTGCTATTCTGGAACTGGTCGCCCAAGTCTGACGCCCCTCGTGGCGTACGGATTCGCCAAGCATTAGAAGAGCTAGGGCCCATCTTTATTAAGCTCGGCCAAGCCCTGTCCACCCGCAAAGATTTACTACCTGAAGACATCTCCGTAGAGCTAACTAAGCTCCAAGACGACTGCCCACCCTTTAATGCAGAGCACGCGGTGCAACTGATTGAAACCGCCCTGAAGCGCCCAGTAACAGAAGCCTTTGCCCTGTTTGAAACCGAGCCCATGGCCTCCGCCTCTATCGCCCAGGTACACGCCGCCACGCTGCATGACGGCACCGATGTGGTGGTCAAGGTGGTTCGCCCCGACATAAAGCCGGTCATTGAGCAAGACATTGCCCTAATGTTCACGCTAGCCAAAGGGCTAGAAGTGGCCATCAAAGAGTCTCGCCGCTTGCATCCTGTCGAAGTGGTAGAAGAGTTTGAAAAAACCCTGCTGGACGAGATGGACATGATGAAAGAAGCGGCCAATGCGACCCAACTCCGCCGCAACTTTGAAGGCTCCGATCTCCTCTATGTGCCAGAAATTTACTGGAGTCATACCAATGACAATGTGATGACCATGGAGCGAATCTATGGCACCCGTATCAGTGAAGTTGACGCACTTAAAGCACAAGGAATTGATCTCACCGACCTTTCTGCCAAAGGGGTCACCATCTTCTTTACCCAGGTGTTTAAACACAACTTTTTCCATGCTGATATGCACCCCGGCAATATCTTTGTGCTGCCAGATGGCCGCTATGCTGCCATTGACTTTGGCATTATGGGCACCCTCACGCCAGAGGATCAACGCTACCTGGCAGAGAACTTTCTCGCCTTCTTTAATCGTGACTATCTACGGGTGGCAGAGCTGCATATTGAATCCGAATGGGTGCCGAGAGAGACCCGAGTCAATGAGTTAGAATCCGCCATTCGTGCTGTCTGCGAACCCATTTGGGATCGCCCTCTCAAAGAGATCTCTTTCGGACTGTTCCTGATGCGACTCTTCCAAACCGCACGCCGCTTTGGCATGGAAGTGCAACCTCAACTGGTACTACTACAAAAAACCCTTCTCAACATTGAAGGGCTTGGGCGACAGCTTGACGATGAACTTGACCTGTGGGACACCGCCAAACCTTTCCTAGAAGACTGGATGCAAGAGCGAGTGGGACTCAAAAGTCTGCTCAAAAGCACTAAAGCCAACCTGCCCTACTGGATTGAAAAAGCCCCCCAAATGCCAGATCTCATCTACACAGCCCTCAATAAAGTGGCGCATGGCGAATTACAACTGCATAACCCCGAAGTGGCCGAGCTCAAAAAAGAACTGCAAAAACAAAATCGTCTTAACCGCAACCGCAATATTGGCTGGGCACTGATTATTTTCGGTCTTGCCGTCAGCACGCAATATCACTATGAACAATACCAATGGTTACTCTACCTCCTTGGCTTTTACTTCCTGATACGAAAATAGAGTAAAATAAAAACTCATTACCCCTCAATCTGGAGAAAAACATGACCCTTACAGATATCTCCCAAATGAGCACCGAAGAACGCCTGCAAATGATGGAAGCACTATGGGATGCACTCTCTCGAGAAACGCCTGAAACCCTCAATAGCCAATGGCATGAAGATATTCTAAAAACAAGAGCTGAAAAGATAAAAAGTGATCAAGCCACTTTTATCTCACTACAAGACTTAAGTGGCGTGTTTCAAAGGCAAGCTGAGTAGTTACAAAAAATCATACTCCATTTACTATGATATTGATCATGACACGGCGTATGTGATCGCCGTCCTTCCTGAACGAAGGTCTCCAACCTGGCTTCAAAAAAAGTTAAAATTCATCACTAACCTATAAACAAGGAATTCATACAAGCATGAGCTGTCAAGATAAACAGACTTATTCCACTTTTTGCCGCAGTCATAATAATGCCTTGAAAGAACCGATGTTCTTTGGGCAGAATGTGAATGTGGCGCGTTATGATCAGCAGAAGTTTCCCATTTTTGAAAACCTAATTGAGAAGCAACTGAGCTTTTTTTGGCGACCTGAAGAGGTGGATTTGGCCACTGACCGTGCCGATTATGCCCGCCTGCCTGAGAATGAGCAGCACATTTTTATCAGCAACCTTAAATACCAAACCCTGCTAGATTCAGTGCAAGGCCGCTCACCCAATGTGGCACTGTTGCCCTTAGTTTCTATTCCTGAACTGGAAACCTGGATTGAGACTTGGTCTTTCTCTGAGACCATTCACAGCCGCTCCTACACCCATATTATCCGTAATATTGTGACGGACCCTTCGATAATTTTTGATGACATTGTCAATAATGAACATATTGTAGAGCGAGCAGTCAGCGTCACCGAATATTATGACGACCTGATCCAACTGACCAACCAGATGTATGCCAATCAGATTGACTTGGCCACCGATGAGGCTTTCCGCAAGCAAATTAAAACTGCTCTGTACCTCACTTTAGTATCGGTGAATGTGCTGGAAGCGATTCGCTTCTATGTCTCCTTTGCCTGTAGCTTCTCCTTTGCAGAGCGTTCGCTAATGGAAGGCAATGCCAAGGTCATTCGTCTGATTGCCCGAGATGAAGCTTTGCACCTTTCTGGCACACAACACATGATTAACCTGCTCAAGGATGGCAAAGACGATCCTGAGTTTGTGACCATTGCCCAAGAACAAGCGTCAAAGGTGGTTGACATTTTCCGCCAAGCAGTAGAACAAGAGAAGCAGTGGGCAGACTATCTGTTTAAAGATGGTTCCATGATTGGACTCAATGCCGCCATTTTAAAAGAGTATGTGGAGTACATTACCAATGTGCGAATGAAGGCGCTGCATCTTGATCCCATTTTCTCCTCCCGAAGCAACCCCCTACCTTGGATGAACAACTGGCTGGTCAGCGACAATGTGCAAGTCGCACCGCAGGAGTCAGAGATCAGCTCCTACTTGGTGGGTCAGGTGGACACCCATGTGGAGAGTGACGACTTTAGTGATTTCTCTCTTTAAGAAAGACTTTTATACAGCATGACCTCTGAAGCTTCCCCCAATCAGCCAGCTGAGCTAAACAATGCGCTCAAGTTTCTGATTCTGGAGGTAAGCAAGCAGCTACTGCTGCTGGAGCAGGCGGTGCGAAGTGGTGAAAAAGCCCTTTTAACCGCCAGCTTTCAAACCACAGACTATGTCAACAATCACGCCATTGGCCTACAAAATCGCTGCTTAGAGCTGCTCACCGGTGATGCAGCCAATGTGTCGCCACTCACCCCCACGCTCATTCAAAGCCATCAACAGATTGGTTTTCACCTTCAAGCCTTCTCCATTGCGCTGGCTCAAATCGCTCAAGAGATGCTGGCACTGCCCAAGCTCAAGCCGCTGCAAAAAAAGGGCGTAGTGGAAGCCCTGGACCTGCTTAAAATAGGACTCAACCTGATTGAGCCTGCTCTGCAGACCCATGATAGCAAAATGGCCACCAATATCTGCCGGCTTAAATTGCGTATTGCTTACCTCACCGAACATTCACATAAAAAATTGACCCACAAACTGAAAAAGCAGGCTAAAAAGTGCTCACCTCGCAAAGCCAAGCAACAGGGCAACCAACTGCTCAATGCCTTCCGGTTACTTCTGATTATTGACCACCTTGAAGAAGCCAGCAGTGTGTTGCTTCGCATCGGTGAGCAGATTCTCTCTGCCCAGTTAGGACAACCCCTGCGATTTGAGCAGATGCAATCTCTGGCGGAGTTATTAGATCAGGTGGATCAAGCTTTGGACAACGACCGCCAAGATGAGAAAAAATCAGACACCCCCCTTCCCATTGTTCGTCCCTTGGCCGAAACCAAATCTGGCTGCACCATTTCAGGGGTAATGCTACCTCAAAGCCCGTCAGACACCCCGAAAATCAGTGCCATTTTTAAAGAGGGGTGTCGCAAAAAACTGGAAGAGGAAAAAGCAGGCATTGAAGCCTGGCATAAAAAATTCCCCGGCATTGCCCCCCAACTACTCTCCTACCACAAAAAAGGCGGAAAAGCCGCGCTGCTGTTTGAATACCTTACCGGCGAAACTTTAGAATACTTTATCCAACACCGTAAAACCAAACAGCTTAAGCTTGGGCTTCAAACCCTCTTTACCTTACTGCAAGAAATCTGGCAAGAGACACAGATTGACGAGCCTCGCCCCATGCAGGCAATGCGTCAACTACGGCGACGGCTTAAATCGGTGTATCATGTGCATCCCAGCTTTCAACAAGTGCATATTGAGCAGGACGCTTCATTATCTTTGGAACCCTTAATCAAACGGGCCGAAAAACTGGAAAATCGCCTCAAACAACCCAATGCAGTTTATATTCATGGCGATTTTAATGTGGACAATCTCCTCTATGACCCCATGGAAAATAAGATCAGTTTTATCGACCTGCACCGCAGTCGCTATGCCGACTATGTGCAAGACCTCAGCACCCTAATCGTCTCTGCTTATCGGATTATGAACTTCCACCCAAAAGTGCGCCTATTGATTGGTGAGCTAATGCAGCAGACCTACCAGTTTGGGGCGGATTATGCTGCTCAAACTAACGACACCACCTATGCAGTACGCATGGCACTGGGACTGGCTCGCAACTACATTACCTCCACCCGATTTGTGCTCGATGAAGCCCATGCAAAAGAGATGCTACACCGTGGGCAGAGCTTACTGCATCAGGTGATACAATTAGACAAAACCCAACGCAAGCACTATCAAATTCCACCCCAACTGCTAGAGGGCTAGGCAAGATGAAATCAAAAAACCGAACCAAAAATCTGAAAATTGGTGTGGTGGGCATTCCTGGCAAGTGGTCCACCGAAGTGCTGGCTGATGCGATTGAAAAGCGAACCGGGTTTCGATTAGTAATTGATATTCAACAAGTGGTGTCCGACCTCTCTACCCCAGAGGTACGCTACAAAAAGCATAACCTTTGTGACCTCGATGCGATAATCGTCAAAAAAATCTCTGCCAGCTACAGCCCTACCATGATGGATCGTATTGAGATTTTGCGGTTTTTAGAGAGCTGCGGCGTACAAGTTTTCTCTAAACCTGAAAATATCTACCGCACCGTCAACCGCATGACAGGCACTATTACCCTATTGAGTGGCCAAATCCCCATGCCCCCGACTACCCTGACCGAAAGTACGGATGCCGCGCTCAAAACAGTAGAAACCTATCAACAAGCCATTTTAAAGCCGCTGTTTTCTACCAAAGCCCGCGGCATGACCCTACTTAATGCCAAAAACGCTAGCAAAATCCTCCGCAAGCAGTTAAAAAACTTTAAAAAACAACACGGCTACTTCTACATTCAAAAACGCATTAAGCTCCCAGGACAGGATATGGCGCTCATCTTTTTAGGGGATAAATATCAAGGAGCTTATGCCCGAAAATCGGGTGGAAAAAGCTGGAATACGACCATTCAAGCAGGTGGAAAATATGCCCCAGCCAACCCATCTGAAGAGATGATTGAAGTGGCGTACAAAGCCCATAAACTGTTTGGGCTGGACTTCACCACAGTAGATATGGCCGAAACTGAAGAGGGCTTTGTCTGCTTTGAAGTCTCCGCCTTTGGTGGCTTTAAGGGTGCCAAAGTGGGATTAGGATTAGATATGGCACAAGCCTATGCCGACTATGTCATAAGGAAGTGCTGATTAATTAAATCCTGTAAGGGTAGCGGCACGAATCTGCTCCT
>CAYOOU010000060.1:6060-10328 GCA_964405635.1 uncultured Piscirickettsiaceae bacterium | reverse complement strand
TAAAGTTTGCCACAACACTGTTTATATTTTTTGCCTGAACCACAAGGACAAGGGGCATTGCGTCCTACTTTTGGCGCTTCTCGTTTATAGGTGCCACTGGGCTGTTCAGTTGTGGGTTCAGCCTCGACGGCAACCTCCACCTCTTGCTCTCCATGGATTGCCTCCGCCATCGCATTGGCCGCTGGGTGAATCGCCTCCAACTGCTTAGGACGCTCTGCCTCCAGCTCTGCTTCAAAGGCCTCTACATCTTGCGGCGCTTCAATCTGTACCAAGAGCAAAATCTTGGTGGTTTCAAACATGACCTCAGCTAAGAAGCCTTGGAACATATTGGCCGCTTCACGACGATACTCCTGGAAAGGATCCTTCTGAGCAAAGCCTCGTAGGTGAATTCCACGACGCAGATAATCCATCTGTGCCAAATGCTCCCGCCATTGTTCATCAATGGTACGCAACAACACTTCTTTTTCAAACTGGTGACGCGTCTGCTCATCAATGGTGGACATTTTTTCAATATAAATCTGTTTGACGGTCTCCAGCAGTTTCTGCAATAAGGTCTCTTCATGAAGAGACTTATCCTCTTCCAACCACTGGGCAATGGGCAACTCTAGCTCAAACGCTTCTTTCAGTCGCCGCTCTAGTTCAGGCACCTGCCACTGCTCTGCCAAACTGCCTGATGGAATAAACTCATGGAAAATATCTGCCAATACACTGTCACGAATATTGTCGATAGTTTCTGACAGGTCGTCACTCTCCATCAGCTCATTGCGTTGCACATAGACCACCTTTCTTTGCTCATTGGCAATGTCATCAAACTTCAATAGGTTGGCGCGTTCATCTTGGTGCATACGCTCCACCTGGCGCTGAGCCCGCTCAATAGATTTGGTGACCATTTTATGTTCAATGGCTTCATCTGACTTCATGCCCAAACGGCGCATCATGTTTTTCACACGCTCAGAGGCAAAACGACGCATTAGGTCATCATCTAAAGAGAGGTAGAAACGCGTCTCACCTGGATCGCCTTGACGACCGGAGCGGCCTCGCAACTGGTTATCGATACGGCGGGACTCGTGTCGCTCAGAACCAATGACCTTTAACCCCCCCAATTCCAGCACCTTCTGGTGGCGTTTTTCCCAGTCCTGCTTTAAGGCGGCAATGGCTTCTTCAGTTGGATTCTCTAGCGCTTCAATCTCCATATCCAAGTTGCCGCCAAGCACAATATCCGTACCTCGACCCGCCATATTGGTGGCCACAGTCACCGCACCGGGACGACCCGCCTCAGCAATAATGTGGGCTTCCCGCTCATGGTGTTTGGCGTTGAGCACATTGTGAGGGATTTTCGCTTGCGTCAACAGACTGGACAACAGTTCCGACATTTCTATCGAGGCGGTACCAATCAAAATGGGCTGACCTTTGGCGTGGGTTTCTCGAATCTCATTCACCAAAGCAGCAAACTTGCCCTCCATATCCAAGAAAACCAAGTCCGGCTGGTCAATCCGTTTTGGGGTTTTATTGGAGGGAATCACCACCACTTCAAGTTTATAGGTAGAAAGGAACTCCCCAGCTTCTGTATCTGCGGTTCCTGTCATTCCAGAAAGCTTTTCATACTGACGGAAGAGGTTTTGGAAGGTGATGGAAGCAAAGGTTTGACTTTCAGGCTGAACCGCCACACCTTCTTTCGCCTCTACCGCTTGATGCAGCCCTTCACTCCAGCGCCGACCTTCCATCTTACGGCCTGTGTGCTCATCAATAATCACCACCTCGCCATTTTCGACAATATAGTCGCGGTTCTTCTCAAAAATCACATGGGCTTTAAGGGCTGCATTGAGGTTAAGCAGTAAACCGATATTATGTGCATCAAATAGACTTTCGTCGGCTTCTAGCAGCCCAACCTCTTTAAGCATGCCTTCAAGCTTTTCATAGCCTTGATCAGTAAGATAAACTTGGCGGTTCTTCTCATCAACAGTGTAGTCACCGGTGGTGGTTTTGGTCTCAAGATCCTCTTCCCCACGCTCTAGGTGCTGAATAAGGGGGTCAATCTGTCGGTAAATTTCGGAGCGATCCTCTGCTGGCCCCGAGATTATCAGAGGGGTTCTTGCCTCATCAATCAAGATGGAATCCACCTCGTCAATAATGGCATAGTGCTGGCCGCGCTGTACCCGCTCCTCTTTGAAGATGGCCATATTATCTCGCAGATAGTCAAAGCCAAATTCATTATTGGTGCCATATGTGATGTCCATAGCATAGGCCAGTTGCTTCTCTTGACCACTCTGCCCTGAAAGCACCACGCCGGTAGAAAGGCCTAGAAACTCATAGAGCTGCCCCATCCACTCCGCATCACGCTTAGCCAAGTAGTCATTCACCGTAATGACATGCACGCCTTTACCGGTTAGGGCATTGAGGTAGGCGGGCAGGGTCGCCACCAAGGTTTTTCCTTCCCCTGTTCGCATCTCGGCAATTTTGCCCTTGTGCAGCGCCATCCCCCCTATCATCTGTACATCATAGTGCCGCATACCCAGTACGCGTTTACCTGCCTCACGCACCACAGCAAAGGCTTCTGGCAAAATATCGTCGAGGGTTTCTCCCTTCTCTAGCCGCTGCTTAAACTCATCCGTTTTTGCCTGCAAAGCGGCATCATCCAACTTTTCGTACTCTGGCTCAAGGGCATTGATTTTCTCCACCTCTTGGCGGTACTGTTTTAAAAGTCTCTCATTACGGCTGCCAAAAATTTTCTTAAAAAACTTTGCGAACATTGGGGCTCTCTACTTGAATCTAGTACAATTTAAAAAAAGCTATTCTAGCACAATTTTAAGAACTATGAATTTATGAAAACGGCACTGGATCAAGCGAGCAATGGACTCAATAAACTGATTGAGCAAACACAGCTCTATCAAGCACTACTTGAGGTGGCACAAGCGCAGTTACCCAGTAAGCTGGCTCAACACCTCATTGGCGTAAGCTTTGAAGAACAAACATTGGTACTGCAAATCGATGATAATTTATGGAAAAATAAGCTGAGGTTTTACGAAATGGAGATTTTAACCCTCTACCAACAGCACTTCCCCCATTTAGAGCTGAATCGAGTACAGATTCGAGTGCTTCCCTTAAGTCAGGAGCGAAAGCCAAAGAAGGTGCATATGGCCCCGCCAGACAAAGACACGGGAGCTGAGTTTTTTCATCTGAGTGAACAGGTAAAGTCGGAAGGACTCAAAAAAGTATTACAACGGCTAGGGCAGCGGGCTTTTGAGTAGTTGTCAAAATACCCTGTGACTGTTAGGGGAAATGTGTTTCTGAGCTGAACAGTTAAACCATAATCTTGCTGCTACCATAATCAATGGGCGGCTTATCAATATAGGTGACCACCTCATAGGCCTCAGGATCGGCCATAAGCGCTCGTAGTAGCTGGTTATTCAAAGCATGTCCTGACTTATGTGCGGTAAACTCCCCGACAATGGGATTGCCTGCCATATAGAGGTCTC
Source organism: uncultured Piscirickettsiaceae bacterium (assembly GCA_964405635.1). GTDB lineage: Bacteria > Pseudomonadota > Gammaproteobacteria > Thiomicrospirales > Thiomicrospiraceae > JALUXI01. Next base: position 6,852 of record CAYOOU010000060.1, on the reverse strand, counting down.
CCACCGCATCGAGAATTTTATGGCGCACAAACTCATCTTTATTACGCAAACCATCAACATTCATCACACCATTTTCATCTAGGCCAATGGCATTATCCAAGCTAGCGCCCAAGGCAAGATTATTTTTCCGCAGCACTTCCATATCTTTCATAAAGCCAAAGGTGCGGGCTCTTGCCACCTCTTTAAAGTAAGCCGTGCAAGAAAACTCCAGCGTCATCTTCTCGGCGGTTGCTTTAAATGCAGGGTGATCAAACTTAATGGAAAAATTGAGACGAAACCCTTCATAGGGGGTAAATTCTGCCCACCCCCCCTTATCATTTTCAACTCGAACGGTTTTTTTAATGCGGATAAACTTCCGTTGTGCGCTCTGCTTCTGAATACCAGCTGACTGCAACAAAAAGATGAAGTGAGATGCACTGCCATCCATAATGGGCACCTCATCAGCCGTGATGTCTACATAGAGATTATCCATGCCCACACCGGCTAGGGCAGACATCAGATGCTCTATGGTGGCGACTTTTGCCCCATCTTTAACAATAGTGGTGCATAGCGTGGTCTCACCAACAATTTCTGGCGAGACCTTAAACTCTACCACAGGATCCAAGTCCACCCGTCGAAAGACAATGCCGTTATCTTCAGGTGCAGGGCGCAAAGTCATAATCGCTTCGTGGCCAGTGTGCAGGCCAATACCTTTGGCTTTAACAGGGTGGGCAAGGGTGCGTTGGTGCATAGAGTCTATCCAAGTGAAATTCGTTTAGAGAGCTTTGCACGAGTGAGGCACGAGATAAAAAT
>CAYOOU010000060.1:4608-5960 GCA_964405635.1 uncultured Piscirickettsiaceae bacterium | reverse complement strand
AAATTTTAGCCATTTTTAGCCGTGAACTCATCTCGTGCAAAGCTCTCGTTTAAAGAAACCGAATATTATATAATGATTACCTCTGCTAAAAACTCTTTTTAAACCAGTTTTTCATCTGTTCCAGAACACTGCCGGCATCAGCCAAGCTGGAGCGTTTTTCACCCCCTTGATTGAGCGGCTGATGTTCTTGAGCATACTTTAATAAGCCCACCGTTGTTGCATACATTGGATTACTAACCTGCTCTTTCAACCCCTTAACCTCGTGTGGATAACCTAGACGTACGGGCATATGGAAGACTTCTTCGGCTAACTCCACAGCGCCTTCAACTAAAGAACTTCCGCCAGTCAATACCACCCCTGCTGCCAATACATCAGCATAGCCAGACTGCTGTAGCTCTGCTTGAATCAGCTGAAACAACTCTTCATAGCGTGGCTCAACCACCTCAACCAAGGTACGACGGGAGAGACAACGGGCAGGACGATCCCCCACACTGGGCACTTCAATCTCTTCATCTTGTGCAATCAATTGAGGTACCGCACAGGCATACTGTTTTTTAATACGCTCTGCGGCTTGAGTTGGAGTACGGAAAGCAACGGCAATATCATTGGTCACCTGATCCCCTGCCACAGAGATCACTGCCGTATGGCGAATGGCACCATTTTGGAAGATGGCAATATCGGTGGTACCACCACCAATATCTACCAAGCAGACACCCAGCTCTTTTTCATCTTCAGACAGTACCGCCTCGCTGGAAGCCAGTTGCTCTAAAATAATGTCGGCCACCTCAAGATTGCAGCGCTCCACACATTTGGTAATGTTCTGCGCAGCGCTGACAGAGCCCATCACCATATGCACCTTGGCTTCTAGCCGCACCCCAGACATGCCTATCGGCTCCCGAATGCCACCTTGCTTGTCGATAATAAACTCTTGAGGCAGAATATGTAACAGTTGCATATCCCCAGGAATGGCAATGGTTTTGGCCGCTTCAATCACTCGCTCCACATCGGCCTGCTTCACATCTTGGTCACTAATGGCCACCATACCATCAGAATTCATACTGCGAACATGACTTCCGGCAATGCCCACATAGACCGACTCAACTTGGTAACCGGACATGCGCTCTGCTTCATCGATGGCGTGTTGAATGGACTCTACCGTCGCATCAATATTCACAACCACGCCCCTTTTTAATCCTCGGGAGGGGTGGGTACCCATGCCAATAATCTCAATTTCGCCACCGGCTTTGAGCTTGCCAATAATGGCGGCAATTTTTGAGGTGCCAATATCCAAACCGACAATAATATTTGAGCTTTGCTGTTTAATCGCCATCTGCCTCTGACCCTTCAGTCTT
>CAYOOU010000060.1:0-4508 GCA_964405635.1 uncultured Piscirickettsiaceae bacterium | reverse complement strand
TTACTATAGCGTAAATCAAATCCCTGTGCGACTTTCAAATAAGATTTTTCCACTTTCGGATAAGCCATGACAAACCTTTCCAACCTCGATAAAGCTTGCTCTCTGTCCATCACTAGGGTTTTCCCGCTCAACAGATGAACTTCCCACACACCACTGTCTCGTAGTTGAAGCGACTGAATTTTCATTCCCAGCTTGTCCAACTGCTGCTGAAACTGAACCAAATGGCTTAATACCTCCGCGGCATTCTCATCTCGCCCCTGAAGCTGAACCAAATTCAAGTACGGCTTCAAATCTAAAGGGTAAAAGACCTGCCCTGCATCATTAATTAACCCATTTTCATTCCAGCGTGCCACTGGGGTTTGAAGTATCAACTTTATCAATAAGGTGTCTGGCCATTGACGAGAAACGGTGGCACTGCGCACCCACTCTAAGCGAGCCACCTCAGACTGCAGTTGAAGCAGATCGACCTGCCAAAACGATTGACCCAAATAACGATTCAGCACAGGTTTTAGCTGTTGCTGCTGTTCTGAGCTAAGCTGAGTGAGAGCAGGCGCGACCTCCGCCTGCTTGAGTGGAAATAGCGTTTTCTGCTTATCCCAAAAATAGACCGCCCCCAGCAACAGCCCTAAAACCACTGAAAGCCAAAGGACATTTTTTATCCAGATACGCTTCGTCAAAGCCTTATTTCACCTTTGCCGTTTGTAAAATGCGCAAAACCAGCGCCAAAAACCCCAGTCCTGCATGTTTTGCAGCCATGGGTACCAAGCTATGATCGGTCATACCGGGCACCGTATTTAATTCAATCAGATAAGGATTTAACTGCGTGTCCAGCATCACATCTACTCGCCCCCAACCTTGCGTACCAATGGCATCAAAGGCCTGTTTTGCCAGCTTTTGAATCTGCTGCTCTTTCCCTGGTGGTAGGTGCACTGGGCAGTGATAACGAGTATCCTCTGCATGATACTTGGCCTGATAATCATAAAAATCCCGTGTCGTTTCCAACTCCACCAGCGGCAAGGTCTCTTGCCCCAAAATGCCCACAGTAAACTCCCGTCCCGTAATCCACTGCTCCACCAGTATCTCAGAATCATACTGCTGAGCCTGCTCAATAGCAGCTTCTAGACCGGCCTCATTCATCACCTTTTGCATGCCAATGCTAGAACCTTCATGGCTGGGCTTAACCATCACCGGAAACTCGATGCCCGCTTGGTGAAACCGTTTCCAACTAAAGGGCAGCTCTGGAGAAATCCAGATAAACTTGGGGGTGGGTAACCCTGCCCCCTGCCAAACCAACTTGGTGCGTAACTTATCCATTGCCAAGGCCGATGCAGCTACGCCACTGCCGGTAAAGGGTTTATTCAGGCTCTGTAAAATGGCCTGAACCTGCCCATCTTCACCCCAACGTCCATGCAGAGCAATAAAGACCACATCGACTTGCTCAGCGGCTTTAACCACTTGTGATAAGGTTTGAACATCAAAGGCCTCGGCTTCAACCCCTGCTTGCTGCAAAGCCTGCAAAACTTGCTGACCACTGTTCAGCGAAATGGCTCTTTCTGCAGAAGTGCCTCCCATCAAGATGCCCACTTTACCTAACTGCTTCACTGCTTCCATCTCTTATTCGTCCTTTGCGCTGGATTCTTGCCACAGTCGCGCCACCTGCCCAATACTGCCTGCCCCCATCACCAACAGCAAATCCTCATCTTGTAACAACGGTGCAATACTCTCTTCCAACTTTTCCAAGTCCTCTACCAAAATCACATCTTGTTTGCCATAAAGCCGAAGGGCTTGAATCAGTGACTTGGCATCTGCACCGGGAATTAAGGTCTCTCCTGCTGCATACACCTCTGTCAATACCACCAAGTCTGCCAACATTAAAGCCTGCACAAAAGCATCAAACAGGTCTCGGGTACGGGTATAGCGGTGAGGTTGAAACACTAGCACCAGTCGCTTATCAGGATAGGCGGACCGAGCGGTAGTTAAGGTGGCTTCTAGCTCTGTTGGGTGATGACCATAATCATCCACCAAAGTAATGGTTTTGCCACCCAACAGCCGCTGAGGGTAAACTTCAAATCTCCGCCCCACACCACCAAACTCTTCAAGCGCTTTGGCTATCACCCCTGAATCTATATTCAACTCCCACGCCACAGCAATAGCCGCCAGTGCATTCAACACATTATGACGACCTGGCAAATTTAAAGTAACCTTAAAGGCAAAGGCTTCCTGAATCCACACTTCAAAGCTACTCTGCAACCCTTGGGGTTTAATAGCCCTCGCCTGAATATCTGCCGGCTGTTCAATGCCATAAGTGAGGTATTTGCGTTTCAGCTTCGGCATCATCTGACGGATATTGGCATCTTCCACACAGAGAATGGTCATACCATAGAAGGGTAAACGGTGAATAAAATCAATAAAGGTCTGCTCTAGGTTCTGATACTGCCCCTGGTAGGTCTCCATATGGTCCTCTTCAATATTCGTCACCACCGAAATCATCGGGCTAAGGTGAAGAAAAGAGGCATCGGACTCATCAGCCTCTGCCACTAAATATTGACTGGAGCCCAATCGCGCATTTGTGCCCACCTGATTCAGTCGGCCACCAATCACAAAGGTCGGGTCCAGCCCCCCTTCAGTCAAAATGGCCGCGGTCAAACTGGTCGTGGTAGTTTTGCCATGAGTACCTGCTATGGCAATGCCAAACCGCATTCGCATCAATTCTGCCAACATCTCTGCACGAGGAATGACCGGAATCCGCTGAGCCTTCGCCCAATCCACCTCCGGGTTATCCTCTCCAATAGCCGTCGAGGTCACCACCACATCACAGGTCTTCACATAGTGTGCCTCATGCCCCATCTGGATTTTTGCCCCCAACTCCAGCAGATGGGCGATAGTTGGGTTATGGCGAATATCTGAACCGGTCACCTCAAAGCCAAGGTTAATGCACACCTCAGCAATCCCCGCCATTCCAACACCACCAATGCCCACAAAATGAATCTGTTTGACCTTATCTTTCATACACTTTTCCACTAGGATTTATGCCGCCTATCATACTAAAGGAAGGGGGGAATAACCAGTTTGACAATCCTATGGGAATCACTTTCTATTCACTACAACCATTCACACTTCACACATAAGTTTTCTATCCTGTTGTTACAGCAATATATTTGACTTCAAAAAACTATTCATTAAACTATTCATTACTTTATTCATAAAGGCATACCCCGTGTCAGATAAAATCGACCTAATTGCCAATGCGCTGTCACACGAAAACCTAAGTTCACTGGCGGTTTCCAAGCGAACAGGGATTAGCCAACCCACAGTCAGCCGACTGCTAAAAAAACTCCCTGTCATCAAACTAGGCGCTGGGCGATCAACGGTATTTGCGCTCACATACAATAATGAACCGATGCCATTGCGGGCAATCGACTCACACGGAAACTTTATTGAACTGGGTGATCTATACCTACAGCCAGGAGATAGAACGCTGTTGGTTAATAATGGCCTCCATACAGACTTTGAGGACTTACCCTTCTTTTTATATGATGCCTTGCCAACCGGTTTTTTGGGGGCGATCACCCTAAAAAATATTGTTGAGGAAGACCCTCAATTAAACACAAAAAGTGACACCTGGACGGCCAATCAAGCGCTGCACTACCTCATCCACTATGGTTATGACCTACCTGGTAATCTTGTATTGGGCAATAGAATGGCAGAGAAGGCGGCTAGTTTGATTTATAACCACATTGAACGCATGGAATACCCAAGTATCGCCAGTGACATTAACAGAGCACCAGATAGAATCGGTTCATCTGTTGGGGGGGAACAGCCTAAATTTACCGTGTTCAACGGACAGCATCACCTTATCGTTAAGTATTCACCGTTAATCTCTGAAGATAATCCAGTCGCCACTCGTCATCGTGATTTAATCCTATGTGAACACTTGGCTTTAAAGGCACTACAAAAAAACGGTATCAAGGCGGCCAACAGCACCTTGCATTACAATGACCGCATCTACTTGGAAATTGAACGCTTTGACCGAGAGGGCGTGCATGGCCGAAGGGGGATCACTTCATTAAGAATGCTTGACGCAGAGTTTGTTGGACAAAATGGCTCGTGGCCTGAAATCAGTAAAGCGCTATGGTCACAGGGCATGATTACTGAGGATTCTCATAGAGAGGTTGAAGTGGCGTATGCCTTTGGACGCTACATTGCCAATACTGATATGCACCTAGGCAATTTTTCTTTCTACCTAGAGGGGGTTACGCCAGGCAAGCCCACGCCAATCTATGATATGCTGCCAATGGCATTTATGCCAAAACAAGGCGAACTGATAAAAAGAGATTTTGCCATACCTCGTTTTATTAATGTAGCACCCGAATCCGCCCTTAAAGCACAATCAGCAGCTTTGGACTTTTGGCAGAGCGTCACGGTACACCCTGGTATTTCCGAAGACTTCAAATGTCAATGTGATAGCCTTTATCACCAATTACAAGCGCTAGGGAAGTGCTGATTAA
>CAYOOU010000059.1:0-10359 GCA_964405635.1 uncultured Piscirickettsiaceae bacterium | reverse complement strand
GCCCTAGAGGCATTTTTAAAAAATTGGGAATGGCACCAAACTCTGTGGTGGGAACGGACAGTTTGCCTGCTTCAGGTTTTGCCATTTATGCCTCCCATCTATTTTATGCATCAAAAGTAACTACTCAGCTTACCTTTCAAACACGCTATCTCTGCATTGGAAAGTGGTCTGTTTCAGTAAACTCACACTTTCCGCCTTAACCTGACACGTTTCAGACGCAGCCTGAACCGTCACTGGAAGTTTCGAGTGACTACAAAAAAGGGAGCCTCTTGGCTCCCTTTGTTTAAACTTCCAACATATCTAAAATGCCATTGGCTGCTTGTCTTGCCTCATTGATGGCGTGCACCACCAGGCTAGAGCCTCGTACCATGTCTCCCCCAGCAAAAATCTTGGGGTTGGTGGTCTGGAATGGATACTCACTGTCGGCTGAGGCCTTAACCGTATCCCATTCGGTGAGCTCCACCCCATACGATTTTAACCATGCAGGTGGATTGGGTTGGAAGCCAAAGGCAACAATCACCGCATCACACTCAATGATATACTCAGAGCCTGGTACGGTTTCAGGGCGGCGGCGACCATTCTCATCAGGCTCACCCAAGCGGGTTTGAACCACCTTAATGCCTTCTACCTTGCCATCGCCAATCACTTCTACTGGCGCAAGGTTAAACTTAAACTCAACCCCCTCTTCCTTAGCGTTGCGCACTTCCGCCTTAGAGCCGGGCATATTGGCCTCATCACGGCGATAGACACAATACACCTCTTTGGCACCTTGACGGATAGAAGTACGGGTACAGTCCATAGTGGTGTCTCCACCCCCAAGTACGACCACCCGTTTGCCTTCCATGCTGACATAGGGTTCTGGCTCTTGAGGCAGACCCAACTCATGCTTCACATTGCCGATAAGGAAGTCCAGTGCTTTATATACACCAGGCAAGTCTTCTCCTGGGAAGCGACCTGCCATCGGCTTATAGGTTCCCATGCCTAGGAAAACGGCATCATAGTCGTTGACCAAGGTTTCAAACGGAATGTCCTTGCCGATTTCGGTATTCAACACAAACTCAACTCCCATGCCTTCTAAGATGGCACGGCGACGCTTCACAACATCCTTATCCAACTTAAATTGTGGGATTCCAAAGGTCAACAAGCCGCCAATTTCAGGGTGCTTATCAAACACCACTGGCTTCACGCCATTGCGAATCAAAATATCCGCACAGGCCAAGCCCGCAGGCCCTGCGCCCACAATAGCCACCACCTTATCAGTCATGGTGACATCAGATAGATCAGGCGTCCAACCATTGGCCACTGCGGTATCGGTGATGTACTTCTCAATAGCACCAATGGTCACAGCACCAAAGTTGGTATCTTCTAAAGTACAAGCCTGTTCACAGAGACGATCCTGAGGACAGATGCGACCGCACATTTCGGGCAGAGAGTTGGTTTTATGAGAAATCTCTACCGCTTCCATAATATTGCCTTCTGCCACCAGCTTCAGCCAGTTTGGAATGTAGTTGTGCACCGGACACGCCCATTCACAGTATGGGTTTCCGCAGTGCAGACAACGGTCTGCTTGAGCCATGGCATCTGCAGGATCAAAGTGCTGATAAATCTCTTCAAAAGTGTGTTTACGATCTGCCGCATCCTTTTTTTCAGGAAGCTGGCGATTGAGTTCTAAAAATTGTCTAACATTTCCCATGATTCAACTTCCTTTATGCGGCGTCTGTGCTTTCAACAAACAGGTTATAAAGATCATCCACGCTGATGGCACGGGACTTAATCAACCAGAAGTCTGGGAGATATTTGCTAAAGTCATTCAATACCTGCTGACCCCAAGCGCTACCCGTTTTCTCCACATACTCTGCAATGAGAGACTTCAAATAAACTCGATAGGCCTCAGTGGCTTCGGTATCAATGCGAATCGCCTCCACCATCTCAGTGTTCAGCTTATCTGGCAAAGTTCGGCTTTGATCTAAGACAAAGGCCAGTCCACCAGACATCCCAGCGCCAAAGTTAACGCCCACATCGCCTAGACTAACAACGGTTCCGCCAGTCATATATTCACAGCCGTGGTCTCCTAAACCTTCGACCACCGCTATGGCACCTGAGTTACGCACACCAAAACGCTCACCTCCTGTACCATTAGCAAACAGCTTACCACCCGTGGCACCATAAAGGCAGGTATTCCCCACAATTGGCGTCACATGTGGATCAAACTGGCTATTGGCCGGTGGACGAATCACAATTTCACCACCTGCCATACCTTTACCAACATAGTCATTGGCATCGCCTTCTAGATGTAGATTTAAGCCATCCACATTGAACACCCCAAAGGACTGACCGGCAATACCCGTCATCTTCAAGGTAATGGGCGCATCTTTCATGCCATCATTGCCGTATCGTTTGGCAATTTCCCCTGCCACACGACCGCCAATAGAGCGTGCCGTGTTGACCAATTCAAAGTGGTAGATGCCGCCTAATTTCTGCTCAATGGCTGGCAAGACAGTTTGCACCATCTCTTCCGCAATGTGCCCCTTATCCCAAGGATCATTGCGATCCACCTGCACAGTTTGAGGCTTATCTGCAGGCACACCACCATCGGTAATAAAGGCTGTAAGGTCAATATTTTTCTGCTTCTCAGTCAAAGGCTCATCAATCACCTTCAACAGATCGACACGACCTACGAGCTCACCCAAAGAGCGAACACCTAGTTTGGCCAACCACATACGGGTTTCTTCTGCCACAAAGCGGAAGTAGTTCATCACCATCTCCGCCTTACCAATAAAGTGCCCTTTACGCAGGCGCTCATCTTGTGTCGCCACACCTACCGCACAGGTGTTCAAGTGACAAATACGAAGATACTTACAACCCAAGGCCACCATTGGTGCGGTACCAAAACCAAAGGACTCTGCACCAAGGATCGCGGCTTTAATAACATCTAACCCTGTCTTTAAGCCACCATCAGCCTGCAAAATAACCTGACCCCTTAGGTCATTGGCGCGCAATACTTGGTGCGCTTCAGCCAATCCCATTTCAAAGGGGTTTCCGGCATATTTCACTGAGGTGATCGGGCTGGCACCGGTTCCACCATCATAGCCAGAAATCGTAATGAGGTCTGCATAGGCTTTTGCCACCCCAGCCGCAATGGTACCCACGCCTGGCTCAGCTACCAGCTTCACAGAAATAAGGGCTTCTGGGTTCACCTGTTTCAAATCAAAGATCAGCTGTGCCAAATCTTCAATCGAGTAAATATCATGATGTGGCGGGGGAGAAATCAAGGTCACACCCGGTACAGAGTGACGCAGCTTAGCAATGGTCACATCCACCTTATGCCCTGGAAGCTGACCCCCTTCACCAGGTTTCGCCCCTTGAGCCACCTTAATCTGAATGACTTCCGCATTACGCAGATAATGCGCGGTCACCCCAAAGCGTCCTGAAGCGATCTGCTTAATTTTTGACATCTTTTCAGTGCCATAACGCGCTGGATCTTCCGCCCCTTCACCCGAGTTGGAGCGAGCCCCCAAACGGTTCATTGCGACAGCCAAAGCTTCGTGTGCTTCTGGCGACAAGGCACCCAAAGAGATACCCGCACTGTCAAAGTGCTTGTAGATGGCTTCTACCGGTTCTACTTCGTCCAAATCAATCGGCTCGATACCCTCTTTAAAGGTGATCAAGTCGCGAATGGTCATGGCTGGGCGGTTATTCACCAAGTCACGGAACTTGTTATAAGCATTTTGGTCGTCCAACTGCACCGCTTGACGCAAATAGTTCACAACATCAGGGTTATAGGCGTGATACTCTCCGCCATAGACAAACTTCAACAACCCGCCCTGTTGCAATGGCTTGCGAGGGTTAAAGGCCTCTTTATGCAGCTGAATAAAGTCTTGTTCTAGGTGCTCAAACTTGGTGCCCGCAATACGGGTAGGCGTGCCTTTAAAGCATAAGTCCACCACCTCTGAAGCCAAGCCCACCGCTTCAAATAGCTGTGCACCACGGTATGAGGTAATGGTGCTGATCCCCATCTTAGAAAGGATTTTAAACAGCCCTTTATTAATACCGTAACGGTAGTTTTTAATATACTGCTGTACAGACTTTTTGCTATCCAGCTCTTTGGTGCGGAGCATATCGGCAATGCTCTCATAAGCCAAATAAGGATAGACTGCGGTGGCACCGTAGCCAAATAGCACGGCAAAGTGATGTGGATCACGGGCCGTACCTGTTTCCACAATAATATTGGCTTCCGTACGCAGTCCTTCAGTAATCAAACGGTGGTGCACCGCACCGGTCGCCATCGCAGCATGAACGCTGATTTTGTCATCTTGCAAACCCGCATCGCTCAAGATCAAAAGGGTCACACCCGCTTTGACCGCTGCTACGGCTTCATCACACACTCGACGCACAGCCTGCTCTAAGTTCATTTCGCTTGGCGCATAGTGCAAGGAGATGACTTGGCTACGATAATCCTCATCATCTATATTCAGCAGCTTCTGCATCATGCTGGTAGTCAAGATAGGGGACTTCGCCTCTAATCGCTTGGCGTGACTTGGCCCCTCTTCAAATAGGTTTTGCTCACGACCAAAGCAGGTGTTTAGAGACATCACAATATTTTCCCGCAAAGGGTCAATTGGCGGGTTGGTCACCTGAGCAAACATTTGACGGAAATAGTCATAAACGGAACGCACCTTATGGGAAAAGACAGGGAGCGGCACATCGTCCCCCATAGAACCTGTCGCTTCTTGCCCAGCTTCGGCCAATACACGGACAATCTGATCCCGCTCTTCAAAGGTAAGCTGGAAATATTTTTGATAGATGTCTGTGGTCTTCTGATCCCAATTAGCGGGCGCATCTTCCTCTTCCAACTGCTCTTCAAGGTGCATATACCCTTCGTCCATCCACTTACGATAAGGCTTAGCACTTTTCAGTTGGTTATCAATCTCTTCTGGCTTCAATAGCGTGCCAGTTTCCAAGTCCACGGCAATGACTTGTCCAGGCTTTAAGCGACCTTTTTCCACCACATCCTCAGGGGCATAACGATAAACCCCAATCTCTGAGGCAAAGGTAATATGGCGGTCTTTGGTAATCACATAGCGAGTCGGACGCAAGCCATTACGGTCCACACCACAGATAGCATACTTACCCGTGTTAATAACCATACCTGCAGGGCCATCCCAAGGCTCCATGTGCATAGAGTTATACTCTAGGAAGGCACGCAAATCTGGATCCATGTGCGGAATATTCTGCCAAGCGGGTGGAATCAACAAACGCAACGCTTGGAAGACGGACATATCGCCCATCATCAATACTTCCAACATATTATCCAAACTGTTGGAGTCAGAACCCGCTTGCGACACCAAAGGACGCAACTCGCCCAAATCTGGAATCAAAGGGGTTTCAAACTTATTCTGCCGTGCCAAAGCCCAGTTACGGTTACCACGAATGGTGTTCAACTCACCATTGTGTGCCAAGAAGCGGAAAGGCTGTGCCAAACGCCATTGCGGCATCGTATTGGTGGAGAAACGCTGGTGATAGGAGATGGAAGAAGATTCAAAATCCTCACTCACCAAGTCCAAGTAATACTTAGGCAACTCCCGAGGCATCACCAAGCCTTTATAGGAGAGCAGTTGGCTATTCAAAGAGGCAATATAAAAATCTTTGTCTTCTGGCTCAATTGCCATTTCAGTTTTGCGACGCGCTACAAACAACAAACGATTAAACTCTGCTTCGCTCATTCCTGCTGGCGCATTGACAAAAATCTGCTCAATCTGAGGCTCCATGCTGGCTGCCTGTTCACCCAAAATATCAGAGTCCACAGGCACTTCACGCCAACCTAATACTTCCAAGCCTTTATTGGTGAGGAATTGCTCCAAGGTCTTACGGGCAATATCTGCCTTTTCTGCATCTTGGCTTAGGAACACCATTCCAACAGCATAGGTCTCTGCCAGCGTAAAGCCTAAGCGCGCCGCCTCTTTTGCCAAGAAGCTTTGTGGCTTTTTAATCAAAAGCCCACAACCATCACCGGTGCAGCAGTCGGCAGCCACCCCACCACGGTGGGTCATATTGGCAAGGGATTCAATGGCCGTTTCCACTACCCAGTGGCTCGCTATATCGTCCATTTGAGCAATCAATCCAAAACCGCAGTTTTCGGTTTCAAACTCTGGCAGGTAGAGACCTTGTAAGGTATTTGTTGTGTTCATAAGTTGTTGTGTCCTGTTGATAAAACGGATTCTTTAGCTCGTCGCTAACACACTGAAAGAAAACGCTTTTGTTGATCAGGGTGATTAAAAGGCGGAAAGATTCCACGCCCGTAAAAAACAAAAATGGTGCGAAATTATAGGGCGTTTTGCCTTGAATTTCAACACCATCAAAGGGATAGCCCCAACTGGAGCTACTCAAACCGACTGTACGACTGTATTACTTTACTTATGGATACAAAGCGATTCGCCGGTCATTTCCTCTGGCTTCTCTAGCCCCATCATATCCAGCAACGTGGGGGCAATGTCTGCCAAAATTCCGCCTTCTCTCAATTCACAACTATCGTGCCCCACATAGACTAAAGGTACTGGGCAAGTGGTGTGAGAGGTCAGGGGTTTGCCGGTTTCTGGGTCAATCAACATCTCCATATTACCGTGGTCTGCAGTGACCAACATCTCACCACCAATCTCTTCAATGGTACTTACAATTTTACCTAGAGCTTGATCGACCGCTTCTACCGCCTTAATACATGCTTCCATATTGCCGGTGTGCCCGACCATATCTGGGTTGGCAATATTACAGATAAAGGCATCATACTCTCCAGAACGCAAGGCTGCTGTCAATTTCTCTGTCAGCTCAGGCAAGCTCATCTCTGGCTGTAAGTCATAGGTTCGCACCTGAGGAGAGTTAATCAATACCCGCACCTCATTCTCATTCGGCGCTTCCACCCCACCATTAAAGAAAAAGGTCACATGAGCGTACTTCTCTGTCTCGGCAATGCGCAACTGCTTGAGTCCTTTTTTGGCAATATACTCACCAAAGGTATTGCGTAGCTTGGTAGGACGATAGGCCACTAAGGCCCCAAACTTTTCAAAGTTTTTGTTGTACTCAGTTAGGGTCACAAAAGCAGACAATACAGGGGTAGCGCAGCGATGAAAATCGGCAAAATCATCCTCTATAAAGGCGCGGGTTAACTGACGAGCGCGGTCAGAGCGGAAGTTCATAAAGATGACCGAGTCGCCATCTTTAACTTGTATCCGCTCGCCCTTCTCTGTCAAAATCTCGGTGGGCTGGATAAACTCATCCGTTTCGCCTCTTTCATAGGCTTTTTTCACGGCTTCAACCGCAGTCGCAGCATTAAAATCACTCACCCCACAAGTGATCACATCATAGGCTTTGTGAACCCGATCCCAACGGTTATCTCGATCCAGGGCATAGTAGCGACCGGTAATGCTGGCAATGCGACCACCCCCAATCTTGTCCATATAGTCTTCCAGCTCTTCGATATAACCCGTTGCGCTTTGTGGTGCGGTGTCTCGGCCGTCAGTGAAAGCATGAACATAAACCTCAGCCCCACGCTCCACTGCCAGTTTTACCGCTGCTTTGATGTGGTCAATATGAGAGTGCACACCGCCATCAGACAAAAGCCCTAAAATGTGTACTGCATGACCACGATCTGCTGCAGAGTCCACCGCTTTTAACAGGGCATTGTTTTGGAAAAAGCGTCCGTCATCAATGTCTTTTTGAATGCGGGTCAACTCTTGATAGACCACACGACCGGCACCGAGGTTCATGTGCCCTACCTCGGAATTTCCCATCTGCCCCTCTGGCAAGCCGACAGCCAAACCTGATGTATGAATCAAGGTATGAGGATGCATTGCATAGAGCTTATCCCAATTGGGGGTATTGGCTTGAGCAATGGCATTGGCCTCTGTCTCTTCTCGGTAGCCCCAACCATCTAAAATAAGCAGCCCTACTGGACGATGTTTCAATTTATGTGCATTTGTCATTACGCTATCCTCAAATTTTTTTTATAAATACCATTCATTGTAGCGGGTTTCGCTGTTAAAATCACTCCGTTTCAAATAATGGAAAAGGCTCACCGCAATGTTTATGGAATTTGTTGCAGAAAATGTTTGGCTATTTGTCGCCCTTGGGGTGATTATATTGATGCTGGTTTATAGCTATTTTGGCGATAAGCTCTCAGGCTTCCAAACTATCTCGCCTGAAGAGGCCACACGACTCTATAATGACGGTGCTAAGCTGATTGATGTTCGCAGTGAGGCCGAGTACAAAAGCGGACGCATTGGCGAAGCCGAAAACCTCCCGGTCTCTAACCTTGAAAGCAAAATTGCTCGCCTAGACGCCTATAAAGAGAAGCCCGTTGTGGTGTATTGCCAAAGTGGTGCCCGTTCCGCTCGGGCAGCAGGCATTTTAGTCAAGCACGGCTTTACCCAAGTTCACAATCTTCGTGGCGGCATTATGGCGTGGCAAGCGGCTGGGCTTCCCGTCAATAAAAAAGCCAAGAAAAACACAAAAAAAAAGTAAAAACCCAAGCAAAAACGCAAGAAGAGAACCCAAAGATGTCAAACAAAATTATCATGTACGCCACCAGCACTTGTCCTTACTGCATGATGGCAAGAAAGCTGCTTAACTCAAAAGGCGTTGAGTATGAAGTGATTAATGTGGGCAGAGATGCCGATCTCTGGGCAGAGTTGCAAGCCAAATCTGGCCGTAATACTGTTCCCCAAATCTTTATTGGCGATCACCATGTAGGCGGTTATGATGACCTATCTGCGGCAGACCGCAGCGGTGAACTGGACAAATTATTAGAGGAAATAAAATAATGACTGAGCAAACTAATCAACCTGAACAGATCTTTCAAATCCAAAAAATCTATATTAAAAACGCCTCTTTAGAATCCCCCAATGCACCAGGCATCTTTACCCATGAGTTTCAACCTGCCCTAGAGGTAGATCTGAATGTCGAAAGTACTGGACTGGATGCAGACAATGGTGTTTACCATGTTGTTGTTCGCGTCACCGCCACCACCAAAATGGGAGAAGATGTCGCCTTTTTATGCGAAGTGGAGCAAGCGGGCATCTTTACACTGACCGGCTTTTCAGATGACGAGCTCGCCTATCTACTCGGTGCACAGTGCCCCAATGTCCTCTTCCCCTATGCCAGAGAAGCCATCTCTGACTTGGTGACCCGTGCTGGCTTCCCTCAATTGCTACTTGAGCCCGTCAATTTCGACGCCATGTACGCCAGCCACCTACAAGAGCAAACCGGGCAAACACAAAACGCCCAATAACCGAGGTATAGGGTGAATATCCAGTCACAACAAATACTGGTCTTAGGCGCAGGCGCATGGGGCACCGCTCTCGCCATCCACCTCGCCCGCTCTGGACACTGCGTCCAACTCTGGTCTCACAGCCTCACCCATGCTGAACAGATGCAACTGGCGGGCGAAAACCAACGCTATCTTCCCAATATCCCCTTCCCCAAAAATCTACACATTACCACCGAAATTACACAAGATCATGATGGGGTATTAATTGTCGTCCCCAGCGACGCTTTTCGCCAAACCCTACAAAAACTCAAGGCCGCCCAACTGCCCCCACATATCGCTTGGGCGACCAAAGGTTTTGAGCCCAATACCTGTCAACTGCTCCACCAAGTCGCACAACAAGAGCTGGGAGAGAATGCCCCCATTGCCGTGCTTTCAGGCCCCACCTTTGCCCAAGAAGTCGCCAAAGGACTCCCCACCGCAATGGTCAGTGCTGCCTTTCAACAAACTGAAGCCGACTACTGGCGGCACACCTTCCACTTTGACACCTTCCGTGTCTATAGCCAACTCGATATGGCAGGTGTCGAAGTCGGCGGTGCCTATAAAAACATCATGGCAATCGCAACCGGCATCAGTGATGGCCTAGAACTGGGTGCCAATGCCCGTGCCGCCCTCATTTCACGAGGCATGGCAGAAATCATGCGATTTGGTCAAGCCCTAGGTGGACACCCCGAAACCCTAATGGGGCTCACAGGACTCGGCGATTTAGTGCTCACCTGCACCGACAACCTCTCTCGCAACCGTCGCTTTGGGCTTGCACTGGCTCAAGCCTGCAAAGCCCAAGGCAATGCCGACACCATTCAAAAACAGATTGGACAAGTCGTCGAAGGCGTCAAAGCGGTGAAAGTCGTCAAAAAAATTGCCGAGCAAAAAAACCTCGACCTCCCCATTATGGAGCAGGTCTATCAACTGGTCACTCACCAAACCACCCCACAAAAAGCCGTGCAACAGCTCCTTGCCAGAGAAAGCAAACCCGAAAAATTAACCCAAAAATAATTTCAAATGCCAAAATTCCCAGTCCTGCATATAAAATCCTGCCAAAT
>CAYOOU010000058.1:0-10543 GCA_964405635.1 uncultured Piscirickettsiaceae bacterium | reverse complement strand
GTTATTTGCCAATACAGAAAGAGGTAAAGATTTTGCCCAGCAAGTCATCAGAAGTGAAGCGGCCGGTAATTTCTGACAGCGCCTGTTGTGCCTGTCGTAGGTCTTCGGCCAACAACTCCCCTGCCGCAAAGGTTTCCAACTGTTCTTGCCCTGTCTCCACAAAGTGCAAGGCTGTCTGCAATGCCTCTAAATGCCGTTTGCGCGCCATAAACACCCCCTCGGCGGTATTGGCAAAGCCCATCACCTCCTTCAGGTGCTGCTTGAGTAAATCCAGTCCTTGGCGATGCTTAGCTGAAAGCCAGGTAACCGTACGTCCTTGCGCATCGGTTTCTATTTTGGGCGAGGCACCAATCAGGTCAATTTTATTGCGAATCAAGGTAACGGGCAGCTCTGTTGGTAACTGGTCTAGTATGGCTTGGTCTTCAGGGTGAATCGCTTCTCCTGCCTGCAACACCACCAACACTCGGTCGGCCTGCTCCAAAGCCTGCCAAGCCCGCTCAATGCCAATCTGCTCTACTGCATCGGTGGCTTCTCGCAAACCAGCGGTATCCAAAATATGCAGAGGCATGCCATCAATTTGAATCTCTTCTTTAACAATATCCCGGGTGGTGCCAGCAATATCGGTCACAATGGCGGTTTCTCGACCCGATAGGGCATTAAGCAGGCTCGATTTTCCTGCATTGGGGCGACCCAAAATTACTACCGACATGCCCTCTCGCAACAATACGCCTTGCTGAGCTGTAGCCAAAACACCCCGCAACTGGTCTAAAATCTCCTGCAACTGCCCTGCCACCTTGCCATCAGAGAGAAAGTCAATCTCCTCTTCAGGAAAGTCAATCGCCGCTTCCACATAGATTCTTAGGGCGATGAGCGCCTCTACCAAGGCGTTCACTTGGGCTGAAAAGTCCCCTTGCAGAGAACGAAGCGCTGAGCGCGCAGCCTGCTCTGAGCTGGCCTCTATCAGGTCCGCAATGGCCTCTGCTTGTGCCAAATCCAGCTTATCATTCAAAAAGGCTTGCTTAGAAAACTCTCCTGGCTCCGCCAGTCGCGCCCCTTGGGCAATCACCGCCTCCAAAATCCATTGCAGCACGATTGGGCCACCATGTGCTTGCAGTTCCAGCACATTTTCACCGGTAAAAGAGTGGGGCGCTTGAAAATAGAGCGCAATGCCTTGGTCTAGCACCCGATTGTCGGCACTATAAAAAGGCCCATAGTGGGCATAACGAGGCTTGGGAAGGGTATGCAGCACTGCTTGGGCAATGCGGGGGACTTCAGGACCAGAAACCCGCACAATGCCAACCCCTCCTCGACCTGGTGGGGTGGCAATGGCTGCTATGGTTTCTGTGTGATTCATGGTGTTAGAAATGTTGACGAAGAACCCTTAGGGAAGGGCTGACTAACAGCACTTCCCTAGGCCTTATACCAAAACTTGATAGATTGTAGTTTTCAAGTCGGTGACAAAGCCTTTCGCTTCCAAAGCAGCTTTGGTTTTGTCATGCTTTTTCTTAGAAGTAAAGGTCATCTCTTCCACTTCATCATTGATTTTAAAGGACAACACATAAAGTGGACGCGTTTCGACTTTAGCCTCTTCCACTTGAGCTGGCACTGCACCGGCATTCTCTAAAGGAATATAACCTGTCGCTGTTTTGTAACACAGTGGCTGAGTGCCATCGGCCACAATAAAGTCCACCTTGCCAAACATTGGGTGGTCTTTACCAGGTTTTTGATAACTGATTTGCATATTGAATTTCTCCTCTAATGTAACCGCTCAGCTATTTCTGAGCGGTTACAAAATTTGACTACTCGCTTTTAAGAGATCTTACGGGTAATGTACCACTGCTGACCCACTGAAAGAATATTGTTCACTACCCAGTAAAGCACCAATCCTGCCGGGAAGAAGGAGAAGAAAATGGTAAAGATAAAGGGCAAGAACCGCATTACTTTCTGCTGCATCTCATCCATCATATCAGAGGGGTTCAACTTCTGCTGAATGTACATGGTCGCCCCCATAATCACCGGTAGGATATAGTAAGGGTCTGGCCGTGAGAGATCCTGAATCCATCCCATCCATGGAGCTTGACGCATCTCAGCAGAATAGAGTAGCACCCAGTAAAGTGCAATAAACACCGGCATCTGCACCAGAATGGGTAAGCAACCGCCTAGAGGGTTAATTTTCTCCTCTCGATAAAGCTCCATCATTTTTTTCTGGAACAGCTCTTTATTATCGCCGTAGTTTTCTTTCAACTGCTTCAGCTTAGGCGAGAACTTCTTCATTTTCGCCATAGAGCGATAGCTGGTCTCAGAAAGCTTAAAGAACAAGAGTTTAATCAGAATCGTCAATAGGATAATCGACCACCCCCAGTTGCCCACCACATTGTGAATTTTCTCCAGCAACCAGAAAATAGGCTCTGCTATAAAGGTTAAAACACCATAGTCCACAGTTCGCTCTAGCCCAGGAGCGATTTGACCCAACTTATCTTGAATAATGGGTCCAAGGTAGAGCTCAGAATCTAAGTTGGCTGACTGGTTCGGTGCAATGGTCACCACAGGCTCAACCACCCCAGCCGCATATTTCCCCTCTCCCAATGCCTTGGCATAGAGCGTATTTTTCTGACCCTGCTCAGGAATGGCGGCAGAGATAAAGTAGTGCTGAATCATTGCCACCCAACCACCTTGCGTATTGACGGTTACAGGCAGCTTATCTAACTTATCAAAGGCATGTTTAACATACTTATCTTCTGCTTGCGGGTTGTAAATGACCGGGCCAGTATAGGTGTACATAAAACTGTTATGGTCAGGGTCATAACGATTGCGCACCAACTGAGAGTACAAGCTACCCGTCCAAGGCTTGTCGGTACCATTTTCCACTTTATAGTCTAGCTTCACGGTGTACTCACCCTGAGTAAAGGTATAGGTTTTGGTCACCTTCACCCCATCTTTTTCCCATACCAAAGGAACAGAAAGGGTCTTACCCTGCATGGTATAGCTGGTTTTTTGTGCTTGATACACATCTTTATGCGTCGGTGCGGGCAGCTTAGCATCTGGAAGTTTGGTAATTCCGTTCTGTGCCACATAGTACATCTGACCGCTATCGCCCATTAACTGGAAAGGCAGGCTACGATCACTCGATGCACCATACTTCAATAAGGAGACCTTACGGATATCCCCTCCATAGGTGTCAATCTCCACATCTAACACATCAGTTTTTACATGAATACGCTGTTTAGAAGGCACGGAAGATTGTGTGTCCGGTACATCTTGAGCAGAAACAGCCGATGTGGTGGAAGCTGCAGCAGGCACATCAGTGGCACTCTGGGCTGTGGACTTGGCAATAGGCACCTCAGTGGTTTGTGCCTGCAACTTCTGAGCTTCTATGCTTTTTTGAGCCGAAAACTGGCTCCACTGCAACCAAATCCACAACAGGGTAAAGGCCAGCGCCATCCACCAAAATGATCTCATATTCATGCTATTTTGATTCCTTAGCAATTTTTCTAATTAAATGTAAAAAGCTCCGTACCAGCGTGTCATTGTCCACCTGCTCCATGCCCCGCCGCGTCAAAACCACAATATCATACCCCGCCAGTTGAGTTTTATGTTGACGAAATGTCTCTCGTGCCAACCTTTTTATCCGATTACGCCACACAGCCTTTGGCAGCTGCTTTTTGGCAATGGCTAAGCCTAGCCGAGGATAGGCTAGTTCATTGGGGCGCACAATAAAGGTCCAGTGTCGATTGGCGAATTTTTTTGCGTTTGCAAAAACGTGTTGGAATTCTTTAGAAGATAGCAGCCGGGTGGCCTTGGGGAAGTCCTGACAGTCCAGGCAGATAGACTCTGCCTGCTGTTGGAAGGCGGACGCTGAGGTCGTCATTGTGTGAAAACAATGCCGATTAAGGGGTTAAACGCTTGCGTCCCTTTGCACGACGAGCCGCAATCACTTTACGACCGTTTTTAGTAGCCATACGAGCACGGAAACCGTGAGTACGAGCACGCTTTAGAGTACTGGGTTGAAATGTACGCTTCATGATTTAAGTCCTTAAATTAGGGTTCTATTCAAAATCGAATCCGGCATTATATAGAGAATCGCCTTGAAAAACAACTTTTAGGCGCCCACTTTTTTGTTTTTGTATTTTGTATTCTACAATTTAAATTATAATGACCCAAAAACTTCTTAGGGAGCGGCATGTGAAAGAGAAAAAAATCGGCTGGCTTGAGGCCTTTAGCATTGGTGTAGGCGGTATGGTCGGCGGTGGCATTTTTGCTGTACTGGGGTTGACCATTGACTTGGCCAAAGGTGGCGCCCCAATTACCTTTGCAATGGCTGGCTTTATCGCCTTGGTCACCACCTACTCCTATGTCAAGCTCTCCCTGCGTTACCCTTCGGAAGGGGGGACCACTGAGTTTATTGTTCAAGCCTTTGGTCATGGTGCCTTCAGTACCTTTATTAACATCTTGCTGGTGATGAGTTATGTAATTATGCTGGCACTCTACGCCTATGCCTTTGGCGGCTACGGTGCGGCACTCTTCGGGTTTGAGGATAGCCCTTGGGTACAAAAGGCCATGGCTGCCAGTGTGATTGCCGTTTTTGTCTTTATTAACCTTTTAGGGGCGTTTCTAACCGGTAAGGCGGAGGACCTTTTAGTTTTTGCCAAGGTTGGGATTTTGCTTGTTTTTATCGCTCTGGGACTCTCCACCACGCACTGGACACAAATTTCACCCGAAAAGTGGGCGCCTTTACTGAATATCGCTACGGGAGGGTTGATTATCTTTCTAGCTTATGAGGGGTTTGAACTGATTGCCAATGCCGCCCGAGATGTAAAAGAACCAAAAAAAAACCTGCCCCGTGCTTATTACAGTGCGGTGATTTTTGTGATCGCCCTATATATCTGCATCGCCATTGTCGCTGTGGGCAATGTCAGTTTTGAAGAGGCGAAAAAAGCTCAAGACTATGTGCTGGCCATTGCGGCTGAGCCCTTTTTAGGGCACACCGGTTTTGTACTCATCGGTATTGCGGCCCTACTTTCCACCGCCTCTGCCATCAATGCCACCCTCTATGGTGGAGGGCGCACAGCCTTTCTGGTGGCCAAGCTAGGGGAAATCCCCGAGATATTTGAGCAAAGAATCACGCACAGTTTTTGGGGAATGGTTATTTTAGGCGTGATGAGCACACTCTTTGCCACGACTTTTAATATCAATAACATCTCTATCGCCGGAAGCATGGGCTTTTTAATCATCTTTACTTTGGTGAACCTTGCCAATTACCGCCTAGCCAAAGAGACACAAAGCTGCCGGTGGATTGCAGGGTTTGGATTTGTGCTTACACTCATCGCCACGGGCATTTTAGTCGGCTACAATGCCATTCACGACCCCAGTGGCCTGATAAGCAGCGTCATCGTCATTGCCACTACTGCAAGCTACACCCTATTCCATTTTAAACTTCGGGATAAACGCTACCGCCTTAAACCCTTTTTAGATCATAGACTCAAACGGGAAGAGGCAACACGCTAATCTTCACTATCATTTCACCTTTCCTGCCAACAATACCGGTACAATATACTCTTTTGGAGTCTAAATTTACCCAATGATTGAACTCAATGAACTGCTTATCTACCTAATCACGGGTAGCATTGTCGGCTTTTTAGCTGGCCTACTGGGCATTGGCGGCGGTTTAATTATTGTCCCCATTCTTACCAGCGTGCTGGACTACTACTTAGTAGGGGTAGAGGATATTGTGCACCTCGCCATTGGCACCTCCTTGGCCACCATTTTAGTCACCTCCTTTGCCTCCGTCCGGGCACACCATAAACACGGTGCCGTCAATTGGGATATTGTCAAAGTGATGACCGTGGGCATTTTTGCTGGTGGCTTTCTTGGCGGCTGGGGCTCTCAGTTTTTTGACTCAAGCACCCTAGGTAAAGTCTTTGCACTATTTGAATTGTTAATTGCCCTCTATATGCTGGCCAATTTCAAACCCAGCCCCCACCGAGAATTGCCAGGGCCTGCCGGCAATACTGTGGCAGGGCTTATTATTGGCTCCCTTTCCTCCTTAGTGGGCATTGGCGGAGGCACCCTCACCACCCCCTATCTGGTTTGGAACAATATTAAACCTCACCAAGCCATTGCCACCGCTGCAGCCTGCAGTCTACCCGTGGCCGCTGCCGGTACCTTTGGTTTTTTACTGGCAGGGCTTCACGCCGAAAACCTTCCCAAAGAGGCGTGGGGCTATATCTACCTCCCCGCCTTTTTTGGCATTGTCGCCATGAGCTACTTTACTGCACCTATCGGTGCTAAACTGGCACATAAACTCCCGGCTGGGCTGCTAAAACGACTGCTGGGAATTCTACTGATTATATTGGCAGCAAAAATGTTCTTTTTCCAGTAACGACTCAGCCCCCTAAAACACACCCTAAAATGCCAAAATTCCCAGCCCTGACCAAGTGTTTTTGAACTTCAAGCAGAGCAGGACTGGGAATTCTGGCAATTTTATTCACTTTTTTGAATTATTTTTATTTTCTTTAAAATCAAATAGTTATATACCAACTCCCCACCTTCCTCACAGAGTTATCCTAAAAGTTATCCACAGCCTGGGGGTAATTTTCAAAGTTATGCACAGCCCTTGAGGTTATAATAGTCTCAATATTTAAAACTTGAACCTTAACAGTTGAGAAGCAAGCCCTTTTATGACATCTCCCCTTTGGTCAAAAGCCTTACAAAACTTAGAAAGCGAACTGAATGATCAGCAGTTTCACACTTGGATTCGTCCTCTGCAAGCAGTGGAAGAGGACAATACGATCCGTCTGCTGGCGCCTTCCAGTTTTATTTTGGACTGGGTAGAAAAAAAGCTGGTGGATAAAATCCAACAAGCAGTGCGTGAAGCGGCTCCCCTCAATACCCCAGAAATCAAGTTCGAGATTGGCGATTACGCCATGAACTTAGTGGAAGAGCCTGAGCCTACGATCCCACAGCCATTATCTGCACCAAAATCTACACTGGAAACCCGCAGTGGCGATGGGAAAAAGCGCATTAAACACAACCTTAACCCCAATTTTACCTTCGACACCTTTGTAGAGGGTAAGGCCAACCAGTTGGCGGCAGCTGCGGCACGACAGGTTTCGGAAAATCCAGGTGGCAGCTACAACCCCTTCTTTATCTACGGCGGCGTCGGACTGGGGAAAACTCACTTAATGCAAGCCATCGGAAACGAATTATTACGAAAAAACCCCAGTGCCCGCGTTGTTTACCTTCACTCAGAACGCTTTGTTGCAGACATGGTTAACGCCCTGCGGCACAATAAAATTGACGAATTCAAGCGCTTCTACCGCTCTCTCGATGCCCTGCTAATTGATGATATTCAATTCTTTGCCAATAAAGACCAATCGCAAGAAGAGTTTTTCCACACTTTTAACACTCTTCTGGAAGGCAATAAACAGGTGATTCTCACCAGTGACCGCTTCCCTAAAGAGGTGAACGGCCTAGAGGATCGCCTCAAGTCCCGCTTTGGCTGGGGCTTGACTATTCAAGTAGAGCCGCCAGAGTTTGAGATGCGTGTGGCCATTTTGATGAAAAAAGCCTCAGAGTTTGGGCTAATGATGCCTGACGAAGTCGCCTTTTTCCTTGCCAAGCGGCTACGGGGCAATGTGCGAGACTTAGAAGGGGCATTGCGCCGCGTCTCTGCCTACGCTCAGTTTGTACAAAAACCGCTGAGCGTTGAATTGGTTAAAGAAGCGCTAAAGGACCTGCTGGCACTGCAGCAGAAGATGATTACCCTAGAGAATATCCAAAAAACCGTGGCGGACTACTACAAAATCCGTGTGGCCGACATTCTCTCCAAGCGCCGCTCTCGCAATATTGCCCGCCCGCGGCAGATGGCGATGGCCATTGCCAAAGAGCTCACCAACCACAGCTTGCCAGAAATTGGCGATGCCTTTGGTGGACGCGACCACACCACGGTACTCCATGCGGTGCGCCAAATTAAAAAACTGCGGGAAGAAGATCACCGCATTGATGAAGACTTTAATAGCCTGATTCGCATAATAACCACTTAATCTTGCCAAAATGACTGCAAAAGGGACTTGATATGAAAATTAGCCTCTCTCGTGAAAACCTGCTCAAAGTGCTGCAAAAAGTCAGCGGTGTGGTAGAAAAACGCCAAACCATGCCCATTCTCGGCAATGTGTTGCTTCTGGTGCAAAATAACACCCTCACCGTCACCGCTTCCGACTTAGAGATTGAAACCCGAGCACAAACCGAACTCGGAAGCAGCGATGGCAACTTTGCCATCACCCTACCTGCCGTCAAGCTGGTCACCATTGTTCGCTCTCTTCCAGAAGGGCTAACTGTGGAGATGACTTTTGATGAGGGACGCTGTGAACTGGCGGCAGGCCGCTCTCGCTTTAAGCTCTCAACCTTACCAGCGGACGACTTCCCCACCATCGACATGAGTCAGATTGTGCTCTCCTTTTCTCTATCACAGCACCAGCTCAAGTCCCTGATTCATAGCGCTGCCTTCGCCATGGCCGCTCAAGATGTGCGCTTCTACCTTAATGGTATGCTATTTGACATTCAAGGCAGTCAGTTGCGCGTGGTCGCTACCGATGGTCACCGCCTCTCCACCTGTGCGACGCAATTGGCAGTGGAAGACCTACCTGCCTCTCAAGCGATTCTACCGCGCAAAGGGGTGCTGGAACTGCAAAAACTGATGCAAGATGATGAAACGCTGGTAGAGCTGGCTTTGGCACAAAACTACCTGACCGTGCGCATGGAAGACACCATCTTCACCTGTAAACTGGTCGATGGCCGCTTCCCCGACTATCGCCGCGTCATTCCCACCGACAACAACCAAATTCTGGTCACTCAGCGAGACCTGCTCAAAAGCCTATTGCAGCGAGCAGCCATTCTCTCCAATGACAAATTTAAAGGCGTGCGGCTGGTCCTTTCGGAGAACCTGCTTACGGTTCATGCCCAAAATACCGAACAAGATGAGTCTCACGAAGATATGATTGTGGACTATCAAGGCACAGAGATGGAAATTGGCTTTAATGTAAACTATATTCTCGATGTGCTCAATGTACTGCCACAGGAAGAGGTCGCCTTAAAGTTTAAAGACGCTAACAGCAGCTGCTTAATTGAGAACGATGATGACTGCTGCCAATGTCAGCATGTGATTATGCCCATGCGTCTGTAATGCGTCTGCAATCTGAATCAGACCTTGTCACAGCTTAAACGCCTCAACCTACAAGCCTTTCGCAATATCCCCCAAGCCAGCCTAGACTTTGCGCCTGGGCTAAACCTCATTGTGGGGGACAATGCGGCAGGCAAAACCGCCCTGATTGAATCCCTCTGGGTGCTGGCCACCGGCCGCTCTTTTCGCACTTCACAACCCAAACAGCTGATCCAACACCAACAGCCCCACTTCACTCTATTTTGCGAAGTGACGAACCGTGCAGGCACCTCCCAAAAACTGGGCATGCAACGCAGCCCCACCCAACTGCAACTTAAACTCAATGGCGAAAAGTGCCAAAGCCAGAGCCAACTGGCACAACAACTTCCTCTACAACTGCTCACCCCCGAAAGCCATCGCCTACTGGAAGAAGGGCCTAGAGCCCGCCGACAATTTATGGACTGGGGCTGCTTCTACCAAGCTCCCGAATTTCTACCCCTCTGGCGCAGCTACCAACGTACCCTCAAACAACGCAATCGCGCCCTAAAGCAACAACTGCCCGCCGCACAGGTGCAACTGTGGGATACCCCTTTGGTGCAAGCCGCCCTGCAAATAGACCAACTACGGCAAACCTACCTACAACAACTCACCCCCCATCTGCAAAGCTTCTGCCAGCAGCTCATGCCTGAAATTGACACCCCTGTGAGCCTCAGCTATCGAGCCGGCTGGCCACAACAAACCGAAGACTTGCTGCAGTTGATGCAACAGCACCTCTCTGCTGACCTCAAAAAAGGCCACACCCAATACGGCAGCCATCGTGCAGATATCCGCTTCCGCTTTGGTCAACTTGAAGCCTTGCAAACCCTCTCCCGTGGGCAGCAAAAACTCTTTGTCTGTGCTCTGCTACTGGCACAAGCCCAGCTACATCAACAACAGACAGGCAATGGCGTCATTATGCTCATCGACGACCTCCCCGCCGAACTCGACGCCAACCACCGAAAAAAACTCCTCCACCTCCTACAAACGCTCAATATCCAACACCTCATCACGACCACCGATGCGAACCTCATTCCCAACCTCAAAACCAGTCAAACTTGGCAAATTGAGCAGGGAAAGTTTATACAATATGAGCCCTAATAAACGCTAAATTTTACCCACTATAATTCATTAAATCACACTGTAATGGTCTAATAATCCTGTAAGGCGCGCTGAAATGGACCCTAATAACTATACAAGCCACCCCCTTCACAAAGGTGTACTCATCTGGTAAATTTAACCAACCATAAAGGAGAAAACAGATGAGCAAGAAAAGACGCAATTACTCCCCAGCCTTCAAAGCAAAAGTAGCACTGGCAGCTATCCGTGGAGACAAGACCATCGCCCAGA
>CAYOOU010000057.1:5690-10686 GCA_964405635.1 uncultured Piscirickettsiaceae bacterium | reverse complement strand
CTATTATGTTGGCAATAATGGGTGCAAGTTTGGTTGCGTGTTCACAAAAGCCAACAACGGATACAGGCGGTAATAATAGTGGGGGTGTCAATCATGTTCAAATGTCAGGGGCAGTAGTTGATGGTTATTTGGCGGGCTCAACCGTTTGTTTGGATCTGAATAATAACGGTTATTGTGATACCTTAGATGGGGAGCCTTATGCTAAAACCGATGAAAACGGTAAATATACGCTGGATGTGACGGATGTTCAAAGTAACCCGAATTATAAAAGTGCACAAATTATCGCATTTGGCGGATATGACACGGATAGTGGAAAAAAATATGGCGGTAAGCTTTCAGCCCCTCAGAGTACAAACGCGTCGGAAGTGAATATTACAGCCATTTCAACCATGGTGGCGAAAGCGGTCGAGCAAGGCACATCGTTGGATGTTGCGCAAACGCAAGTTAAAAAGGCATTGGGTTTACCTGATACAGTTGATATCAATGCGGATCCCGTCAAGTTGGTTAAAGAAACCCCAAAAAATACGGATGCAAAAAAGTTTTTAGCACAAAATATCGCCATTCATCGTGCGGTAGAAGTCATGATTGCCGCAGCAAAAAAAGATACAACTATCAAACAAAATGATGACGCTTCCCTTTCTGATAAAATCTTTGAAGCTTTAACAACAGTTGTTAAAAAGCAAGCTGATGCGACCAGTACAACAAAAAGTGTTGAAACGCTTATTGGAAAGTTGGCGAATGATGCAGACGCAAAAGCAGCTTTAGGGTCAGACAAGCTTGCAAAGGCGGCAGTTGTTGCAAAGGCGGTTGCTAAATCTGCTCAGCAGACAGTTGAGCAAGCAACGACTTCTGATGAAATTGCAAAAGCCGCACTTAAAACTTCCCTTGTTGTTCAGAAAGTACAACAACAAACTGATGATGGAAGTATTAATGTTGATTCTCTTACAGAATCAGATGCAAATACAATTGTCTCAAATATAGTAACATCAACATCTGTTACAAAAATCAATAATGAAAAGGCAATATTGTATCTTAGCTCACATGGTATAAGCTTAACATCCGATGAAGAAACGGCTTTAAAAAGTTTTCCAGGAGATACTTTTGCAAACCTTACACTCACATTTGAGTCGATTAAACAAAAACTAGCAGGTTCAACAGATACAAATATAAAGAGTGTTATAGGAAAAATTGCTAAAAAGATTAAAAATTCAGCCCCTACGCTCTCCGTTTCAAATGCCTCTCAAAGAATTCAAGAAAATAGCACCGGTGGGATGAATATTGGTGTTACGGCCTCTGATAGTAATGGTGATGCGATTAAGTATGTCATTATAGGGGGGGCGGATGCTAGGCTATTTGAGATTGACTCATCAACGGGCAATTTAAAATTTAAAAAAGCCCCAAACTATGAACTGCCAACTGATGCAGATAAAAATAATGAGTACATTGTTTATATTGCCGCCACAGATGGATTGCTTACCTCAGAACCGAAAAAGGTTGTAGTAACCGTTACCAATGTGGATGAAACGGAAACCTCTACGGCAAAGGCGTTTGACTGGTACATTAAAGGGGCAACGGTTTTTGCAGACTTTAATGGCAATGGCATAAAAGATAAGGGTGAGATAGAAGCGACCACAACAGAAGATGGAAGCTATTCGTTAACCGTTCAAGACGGCAGCCCTTATGCAGGCGGGAAATATAACATTGTCATTATGGGCGGAACCGATACGGCAACCAATACCGCTTTTGAGGGGGTGCTTAAAACCAAAAAGGGAAATGCTGGTGTCGCTTCACCTTTAACCACCCTAGTGGAAGTCTTAAAAGAGACTGGTATAGATGAAACAACAGCGATTTCAAAGGTGAAAACAGCCTTAGGGGTAACAGATAGTACAGTTGACCTTTTTGCAGACCCTTCTACCAATGCAGCGCTTTATCAAGCCAGTGCCACCGCTGCAGCATCACTTGAAGCAATGGCTAAGGTGTTCGGTAAAACGACCAAAACAAATGGAGACCCTACAGTTCTAAAGCAGGATAATTATCAAAAAACAGTTAAAGCTTTGGTAAAAGTTTTTACAAATCAGCCATCTCCTAGCCTGAATTCAACCGATACCATTAATACGGTTTTTGAAATACTAGTGAATGAACTCAATACAACAGAGAGTAAAAAAACTGACCTAAAAAATGCAATAAAAGGTCAGACAAGTGATATTGCAACTTTATTGGGGAGCGTTAAGCAACAGGCTCAAGCAAAAGCACAAAATATTTCGGCAGGTAGTCCATTAGTTCTTGCTGATGCTAAAGCTGTTCAAGATACACTGACACTAACAGATATTTTGAATAGAATAAATGTAGAGCCTGTACTGGTTGTACCTGATGCAGAAAAAGATGCAACGCGTTATACCAACTTATTTAATACATATAACCTTGCAAAAGGTTCGGTAAGTTGTCCATTTGGTGGACAGCAAATTGATGCCGGCTTTGATCAAAACCTAAATGATATCCTAGATAACAGTGAAGTCACCAAGACCTATTATATTTGTAATGGAGAAGATGGTGTTCAGGGTCAGAATGGTGCGGATGGTAAATATATTATGGGTGTGGATTTGGTTCAAGTGAATAATGAAACCCACCTGAAACTCACCTATTCTGATAATACAACCCAAGACTTGGGGGCGGTCACTGTCTCAGGAAATGTTGTGACAGCCCAACGCTATGATTATAAAGCCGCTAAGCAGGTGGTGGATGATCTAAAAGTGTGGATTGGTGCCGTTAATCAATTACAAACAGCGGTTAAAGTTGAGTCTCAAAATATTCAAGATCTAAACAAGCTTTATAGTCATGGTGTGGACGATGCCTTACGCAGTGTTGGCATAGTGGGTGCACTACTGGCTGAACTGAAGAAGCAAAATCCAAATGGTGTTAGTGATGTTGATTTGAGTAGCTTGATAGCCAATGTTAATCCTCAAGGGTTTAAATCAATCTCAGGTACTGCAAGCTACGATGCCACCAATCATAAAATAACGGTTTCAAAAGATGTGCAGCTCACTTTAAACTCTGCTGGTAAAGATATTGTGACCACTCTGAATTTTGGAGAAGTGACTCTGCCTGCCAGTGAAACGGGTACCGTATTTGAAATGAGTGTTCAAGGCGTTACGGCTGAAAATGCGCAAGCCAAGCTGACATTGCCCGATATTAAACTCAGTTTGAATACTGGCAATACCCAAGTTGATCTCTCCCAGCAAGTGCATACACCTGAAGCAACCCTCACACTTTCTCAAATTTCAAAAGGGGAGCAATGGGTACTTGAAAACAAGCCCGATGTGGATTCAGCAAAACTCAAATTCGTTGGCACACTCACCGCATCAGGTCAGATTTTAGAGTATCAATTAGGCGAACAGCTCTACAGCAGCTTGAGCAACCTTACAAATTTAAGTTTTGCGGGTACGCTCACGCGTGGGGTTGGGACAACGGCTAAATCCGCTCAAGTCAACGCAAGCTACACACTGAATAATGCAGGCTACAAACTCCCTCAAGCAGTGGTCGATAAGTTGCAATCCTTCACGAATGGTGAAAAAGCAGATTATTTGACCATCACAGCCAGTTCAGCTCCATTAGAGCAATCGACTCAAGTGGCGGGCACACAGTATGATTTTGTCTTTAAAGCCCCTAATCTGCAAGTGGATAGTGTGGCTGATTCCGTGAGAACTGAATCCTTTATTCTCTATCAATATGATGATAATGGGGATAATCAGGTTGATAGGGTTGAACTGATGAAACGATTTGTTGATGGTTCTGGAGGTTCCTATATGATCGGCAGTTATGGAGATGTCAATGCTGCCATAAGTGGCATGATGAATAATCTCCAATTCTACACAGATACCAATGGCAATTTTGTCTCTAATTATTATGGACAAAATATAGATTGGTGGGAAAGTGCAGTATGGTTAGCAGGAAAGGTTACAGTGCCTCAAACAGCTTTCCCTGTTGTTGGCAAAAGCAAAATATTTGCCTTGCAATTTAAAGAGTTTGATACCTCAGGGTTAACCAATCAAGAACGCTATAACTTCTATTTAGATTATACGCTGAACAGTGACTTAACCCTAAAAGGCATTGAGGATAGTCAAGGCAATAGCTTATCAGACCTTAAGGTGAAACTAACAGCCTATAATCATGGATTACTTTCAAGCTCAAAAGGCATTGATTTAGATATTGATTATCAAGGGCAAGTTTTGAAGGTGAAGTTCTACGAACAAGCGGGTGGTATTAAAGGTTTTAGCTTTATTGGAGCGAATGGAGGAAAAATTGTATTTTCATTAGACACTCCATCTTACCCACTAGATTATCCAGCGCCCTTTTACCCAAGAGCCGATATATTTTATAACGACCTAAAGCATGGCTATATGGTGCAAGACCCCTATACGGGTGATTGGCTTGTCTCTTTTGGGGATGGTACAGAGCAAAGACTCTATCAGGCCAATTAATGGTTTTAAATGGACAATTTTAAGTTTATGTGTGAAAAGAGGAACAGTAACATGAAGCATCAAAGTTTAACGCTCACTCCTATTGCCCTTGCAATTTCTACTTTTATCTTAACCGGCTGTGGTGGGGGCACGAGAAACACCGCACAAGGGCTTAGTGCTTCAGATAGCACGCAAGTTGCAAGCAGTGGTTATACTTGGCGTAATATTTATACGAGACAAGCCTTTACCGATCCCACTCAGTGTGCTGCTGGGGGTGAAAGAATTCAATCGGGTTATGATAAAAATAATAATGGTCGATTAGACACTGATGAAGTCATCCATAGCTATGTGGTTTGTCATGGCAAAAAAGGGGCGAGTGGTCAAGCAGGAAAGGATGGTGTTGGTATCAGTGATGTGAAGATTCAGAATATAGGCGGTGTTCAGCATCTGATGATTACACTGTCTGATGGCTCTCAGATTGATGCTGGAGCATTGGTTGTTTCTTCAACTTCAAATACAGCGGCTCCGACTGAAGATTA
>CAYOOU010000057.1:0-5590 GCA_964405635.1 uncultured Piscirickettsiaceae bacterium | reverse complement strand
CTGGAGCATTGGTTGTTTCTTCAACTTCAAATACAGCGGCTCCGACTGAAGATTACGCCAAGGTAAAAACGCTGTTAGATGGTTTTAAGACTTGGTTGGTAAATGTCGAAAACCTCTCTTCAACTGTGCAGACAGAAGGCGATGCAATCAACAACCTAATGCAGCTCTATGGCAATGATGCCAGTGCTGCCTTTAATGCTTTGTCGCTGGTAATCAAAGCCTCACAAGACCTTTATAGTAATCGGGCAAGTCAAACATCTTTGGACCTTTCCACTTATGCCAACCTTCCTGTTGGAACAACGGCGGCAGGCGCCATTAGTATTCAAGGCACCAATTTAACATGGTCAAATATCACAGTAACAGAAAATGGTATTGCCACCACAGTGAAGGCAACCACGATAAGCTTGCCTGATGATAGCGCTTCGGACACCCACTTTAAACTCACGCTTTCAGGTGTTGAGGCAGCCAATAGCAAGTCAAAAGTCACGATTCCAACTTTAACCGCCGACCTTACCACAACCAATGCCGTCAAGCTTTCAGACCAAAATGCTACGCCTGGGGACAGTACACTGACCTTGGCATTGGGCGATGCACAAAATCCGATTAAAGTTGAAAATATACCTCAAAATGGAGATAAAGCTTTAGTCTTTGAAGGCTCAATTGGATTGGAAGCACTTGTGTATGACCTTGGTGTTAATATTAAGGTTTTGGATCAAACAACCTTTTTCAACCCAAAATCTATAGCCTTTAAGGGCAAGTTGAGTCACGATGCAAAATCTACAGCAGTTGATGTTTCATTTGTGCTGAATAATGCCGACCAGTGGAAACTGTCTACCCAAATGATCAAAGGGCTTGATCAAGTTTCTGCAGATGGCACAGTGCCAAACTACTTTACCTTAACCGCAACAGATGCTTTAAGTACTTTTGGGGATACGACTCGCTATGGGTTTAAGCAGTATGATTTTAGTGGGGTTTCTCCGCTTACTTCAACTGAATTAGCAGAAGCTCAAAAAGGGGTGTTGATTGCACAAACTATTGTTGATAATGGTTTACTGTTTGACCCTACAAGCAGTGATCCAGGTACTTTAGACCTCGCAGACCCTAATAATAATTCATTTGTAGTAACAACCTCAACCAATCAGACTGTTACAGTTACTAAACAGGGCGTCGATTATTATGAGTGGAGCTTTGATTATACGGATGCTAACTCTGTAACACATACATTAACTTTAGCATTTTATAAATATTCATATTCTAATTCGTATAGTCTATCAATAGACGGCTCATATTATACGACCTTAACAGCTTATACTTATTATGGCAACGGCTTACCTGAAGAGCTTCCAGTTCCAAATACTAGCCGTGATATTTTGGTCAGCCTAAATACGCCTATTTCAATCTATATAAATGAAAATATCCCTTATACATTAAATTTGATAGATTATTATAGTTCAGGGGGGACTGGCTATATTCCAGTCTATTTTAATCAAACCGATGGCGCTGTGATTGTTCCTCCAATACCTAAGGTCGTTAAAGCAACCGCTTATCAAGCGCAAACAAATAATGTATCCATTGGTTTCAGTGTAAATGGTCAAACTCAAGATAATTTTTATGACTTTTATACCCCAAGTTCAATGGCAATATTGGGAATAAGCACTGATGGTGATGATGCAAACATTGAAAAATGGGTTGTGGCAAAAGACAGCAGTTATGACTTATCTGACCTGCTCAGCTATTATCAAACCAATAGTGAAACGGAAGCACAACAAAACCTTTTGCGCGACTCATACAATGTAGGGTTGAGTAATTGTTATCAACCCGTTTTTAATCAACCCGTTTATCAATGTAGCGTCTCTTCGTACAGTGGTTATGGTGAGGCCAATTATTATGGTGAATATCAGGTTGATTTAAGCAATGGCTTACCTCAAGCGGGCAGCAGTCTGACGGCTGATCTGAATTTATACAATTTAGACTTGAATCCACT
This sequence comes from uncultured Piscirickettsiaceae bacterium, assembly GCA_964405635.1. Classification (GTDB taxonomy): domain Bacteria; phylum Pseudomonadota; class Gammaproteobacteria; order Thiomicrospirales; family Thiomicrospiraceae; genus JALUXI01. Next base: position 3,606 of record CAYOOU010000057.1, on the reverse strand, counting down.
ATTGAAGGTGGAGACCTATGACTTTAATCCCAAATACACCGCCACAGCCTCTATTGATATAACAGGATTCAAGGATAGTAATGGCGATGCAATCAATCCATTAAAACTTACGCTTGAAGCAAAACGCAATGGTGTTTTGGCGGGTTCTGGAGGCTTATCCATTGGGTTGAATTATAATGGACAGCAGTTTAAGGCAAACTATCGCCATCACAATATCCTAACAAAGGATAATTTCACGCCATCCGATACGATGAAAAATCTGCAATTTACGGATGGAAAAGGCGGCGAGATTATTCTGAAAAACCTCGGATTTAATTCATATCAGACTTGTAATGCCTATGATTATTATGGAAATTGTTATGCTGGTTACAGTTACCAACAAGCGAGTACACCTTATAGAGGCGATATTTACTATAATGGCATTAAACATGGTTATATCTTCCGTGATACAATAAATCATTATGGTGCAGGAAAAGATGCCTTGATTGCCAGCTTAAAAGATGGGACTGAAGTTGTCCTGTGGAAGCCAAATCAGCCTTAAGAGATGACTCATTTAAATCCGCTAAAGCCAGCTTCAATTTTGGGGCTGGCTTTTTTATTATTGGGTGCTCGGACGGTCAGTGCTCAGTCTATTGCTTTGCATGATCAAGTCTTTTTATCCGATGCAGAACAACCGATTTATCGTTTGGATCTGTTTCCTCTAAAGACGAATCGACTAAGCGTAGAAAGTTTTTATGGTCATTGGGTGCAGCAAAAGAAACAAAGCTTAATCAGCCGTGGCAATACGGTATCTTTGAACTACCATTCTCATCGCTTTGCAGTGAGGCTTGAGCAACAGTTTCAAAAACATGACTATCAAAACTTAGGGGAAAACTGCCTGCAGCATTATCAATCTCGCCAAGATTTTCAAAATTCTGCGCTCAGTTTTCAGTCTTTGCATTGGCTAGTTGCGCTTTGGCAACAAGCGAATCATACAGGCGGAGAGGTCATGATTCGTCCAGTACACGATTTTGGATTATTTTTTAAGCGCTTTTCACTTTATCAACAGCATTTTTTTAAGGGCAACCTATCTTACTTTGATAATGAAGACTTTCTTTCTCAACCAGTTTTTAAATCATATGATTTAGCATTGGACTTTAAGCTTAATCGTGAAATTTCTGTTTTTGGTGGTCAGTGGCAACTGGGGCATCAGGGTATATTGCATACAGAGATGGGCATAAACCAAGGAGATAGCCGATATAGCTATACGGTTTTTAGGTCTTTTTTGCTTAATCAATTTAATATTCATTTGAGTTATGAATTTACTCAACATAATAGTCAAAGCGCTAACTTAATGGAAAATGAAACCGTGCAGGGAAAGTTTGGCTTGAATACGGAATATGAAAGGTTGATGTTTAAATTAAGTAAAAAGAGCGGTCAACTGCAACAAAGTATTTATGCCATTCAATACCGTTTGGAGAACTCTGTAAAGGGTAGTTTTAATGCAGGGCGTTTTGGGGGATATTTTTCTTCGTTATTGGTTGGACTGGGAGTGGCACAAAGCCAATTAGGATTGGATGCTGTATCCGCTGGTTGGCAACTCCAGAAAAATAGTGATTGGCAATATCAGTTAGGGCTTGAAGTTTCTGATATTCAGTTAAAAGCCCCTACAGATTACCGAGTCTACAGTTTTCCAGTTGGGGTATTGAATAGCCAACACACAGAACTCGACATCCAAAGGGTCAGGTTATTACAACTGTCAATAGGGTTGGGTTATCAGTGGAAGAGGGTAAAACTGTTTTATCAAATGAAACAGCTGCTTCCCATAGAAATTCAAAGGCGTGCATCCGTCAAGGTTTCACAGCCAACAAATCCTGGATCCGGAGCCAATAAAGGCGCATCTTCGTCTTTTAAATTTGACAGGTTACCTGATGGCAATTTACAAACATTGACTTTAGAGTATCAGTTTTAAGGGCAGTGCCGACGACTGCCCTTTATACCCTTTTGTTATGCCTCTTTGTTATGCCTCCTTTTGTTTGCGATTTTTCGCAGCATGACGGATCAGAGCGATAAAGATACCGAGCATTAGGCCGAGTACAGCAGCGACTGCAAGAATTAAGGCTTTTTTAGGTTTAATGGGTTTAGATGGAAGTAGGGGAGACTGTACGGTTTGAACCACTTTAAAATCAGCCGTGTTGAGTGCTTGAAGAGCTTTATTGAGCATTTTTCTTTCATTGACTAATTGGCGCAATTTGTCAGAGAAAGGAAGATTGTCTTTTCGTGCCAAGATGGTTTGAATGCGTTCATTGACTTTTAAATCTTCCAACTGTTTAAACAGTTCTGGCAGTTCGGTAATAAAAGGATCATCTGTTGTACGGTTTTGAAGTCGATCAATTTCTTCAGCCAAAACAGTTGCTCCCATCCAATAGCCTGAAGGATAGCGTTTTGTAAAGTCTATTTTAAGTTTGGACTGATTTTTACTTTTTTTGTAATCAAGTGGGTCTAAAGGCGTTTTAATCCCTAAGCGTTTGGCAATGGCCAAGTCGGTTTGGAGACGTTCAATGCGGAATTGACGATCTTGCTTGGCTTTATCCCTAAGTAACTGAATACGCTCATTAATTTTGCGGCGTTTTTCGTCATCCTCCTCGGTTAGCCTTTTAATTTCAGCTTGAAGTTCACGGTTTACCCGTTTATTTTCTAAATCAAAAGCGGTTTGATTCATTTTTAAACGGTGTTGTAACTGTTTTTTGAAGTCTGCAAAGATTTGTGCTTTTGTTTGTTGAGTCGCTTCAGAAATGAGTTGTTTATTTATAAGTAGGCTCTCTTCTGCGGTTTTCCACTGGGTGCTCACTTGGGTAAAAATTTGAGGTTCTTTTTTATTTTTTTTCTTTTCTAGATCAGGAAGCTTGATAGTTATCAATTTTTGAAGTGTCTGAATGGCATCGTCAGCACTGACATCATTATCAAATAGCTGTTGAATTTTTGGGTTATTTTGGTAACTTTCTTTAATAAGGTCTGGTTGTAATAAGTTATTTTGAAAGGTTTTATAAGCTTGATCTGGTTTCATTGAAAAACCACCAGGAAAATTGAGATCAGTTACATCCTTTGCTAGAGGTGCTTGATAGGCACTGGTGGTTTCAAAGGTTTTTCCGCCAAAAAAAGCATAGGCGGCTGCTAATGCAACGGTTGTAAAGGCGGTGATAAAAATGGCTTTCTTTTCTTCAACTAACCCTTGCCAAAGTTCAAATAGATCAATTTCATCTTCTTCGATATAGGTTGGCTGTGGTGTTGTTTGTGTATTTTGTTGCATAGAGAAATACCTTTTGCTGATATTTTTTAGAGGTTAAGCATTATAACGGATGTCTTGAAGCAGTTTTTTAAAATTTCGGAAGCAGGGGAAACCTTTGCAATTGACTTTATCGAGCTTGGAGCTAACGAATTGAGCACATAGGAGGTGTTGGATGCCGTATTGTTGGGCGGTTTTGAGAGCTTGGGTGTTGTCATCAATGAGTAGGGTGCTTTGTGGGGCATAAGGCACCCCGGCTTGGATTTTTTGCCAGATGTCTATTTGTTCTTTGGGGATGCCGAAGTCGTGGGCGGAGATGAGGTGGTCAAAATAGCGGCCGA
>CAYOOU010000056.1:0-10729 GCA_964405635.1 uncultured Piscirickettsiaceae bacterium | reverse complement strand
TGCCAGTTGATTCGCTGGCTGAATCATAAAAAAGCCGATGGCGGTTGCAAAAACTAGGGTTAAAATAAGAGGAGACATCTTCTAGTCTTTAGGCTTCTTTTTCTCACTCATATAAATCCACACCATTGGCAGAATAATGGCAATATGCAACGCAATGGCCAAAGTCAAAGGCCCCTGATTGAGCCAAGCAAAAATATTGTTACAACTGATATCGGTACACTGTTGAATTAACATCTGATTCTCCTTTTTCTCTCACACCTCACTCATGCAAGGCACTCATCTTGTTAAGCGACTGCGGATGTAGCAGGAATCTCCGTGGCTTGCTGAACTTCAGACGACTTACGACCAATCGTCACCAAATCAATAAACAGCAGTACAAAGCCCATAAAAAAGATAACACCGGTAATGAGTCGCCAAGCCTGTGCTTGGATATACCAAGGCAGACCTTGGGCGGTAAAGAAGGCTTGCCAGCCACCGCCTAACTCTGCCCGCTCGACAAGCACCTGCTCATAACCCGCAATGGTGAGCGCGATGGTCATCCCCATAATTCCGAAACAGAGCAGACCAATCGCCCACTTCGTCATCGCGGTCATTCTCATCACTTTCAATCCATAAGCCCCTTGCACGGCAAGATACATCATGCCAATCAGAATGGCGGCATAGGCGCCAAAGAAGGCCAAATGCCCATGTGCTGCGGTAAACTGGGTGCCATGGGTATAGATATTCACCTGCGGCAAGGTATGGAAGAAGCCCCAGATGCCCGCACCCAAGAAATTTCCAAACGCATTAATGGTAACCCAAGCCATCGCCGGGGTATTGGACACCACATATTTCGCTTTATTGGCCTCACCATGCCCACGCTCACGCCCCCAATCATAAAGTACATGCACAAACATGGCGACTAAAGGGACAGGCTCCAATGAGCTAAACAACGCTCCAATCTCCCACCAATATTCAGGCGTGCCAATCCAGAAGTAGTGATGCCCTAATCCCAAAATTCCGGAACCAAACAGCATCAACACTTCTACCCAAAGCCACATCTCGACAATTTGGCGTTTGGCACCAATAATCTTAATTAAAGCGTAAGCCGCAATGGCCCCCACAAACACTTCCCATGTCGCCTCTACCCAGAGGTGTATCACCCACCACCAGTAGTATTGATCCACTGAGATATTATCTGTGTAGAACATCCCCGCCAAATACAACCCTGCCAATGCCGACAAGTCGGCAATCAGCACCGTCATAATGCTCGTTTTTTTATCAGACTTGAGGTAGGCCCCCAACACATTGAAGTAGAAGATTAACACCACCACCACAATGCCAATGTCCGCCCAACGAGGCGCTTCAATATATTCACGGCCTTCATTAATAAACCAGATGGAGGCTTCCGTGCCTGCACCCACTTGAACCAAGAGATAGACCACAACCACTAGGCCAACCGCTGCAGTCAGGACATAAAAGCCCAGCTCTCCCAGCTTAATGCCGACGGCCTCTTCACCCGTCTCATCTGGCAGCATATAGTACACCGAGCCAATCATGGCAAAGAGTATCCACACCACCAGCGCATTGAGGTGAACCATACGCACCACACTAAAGTCCAGAATGCCAAATAGGAAGCTGGGGGAAAGAAATTGAATGGCGGCAATGAGTCCAACCACCAGCTGTGCCGCAAACAGCACCAGTGCCACCATAAAATATTTCATCGCCAACCGCTTGGAAGGTGACGAAAAGGTCGGATTGAGTAAGTTAATGCGCATGTGTCACCCCCGCTTTAAAGTCATTAATCGTTTTAGAAAAATTCCGTGGGAAACCATTGGTGTCAATGGCACTCATGTGCTTTAAAAATGCCACCGTCGCCATCGCCTCCTCATGCGTAATCCCCAAATTTGGCATTTTTCGCAGATGGGTGGCATATTTAGGTGGATTCATCAAAAACTTCACCATTGCCGCTTCTGTGGTTTGCGTCTTCGTCAATGTCTGCATCAATCCCCCCTTTTGCCACAGAGGGTCGAGCCAAGCTTTGGTCAAATCAGGGGCATAGTAAGCGCCATTGCCCAATAAAGTGTGGCAGTTCATACAATTTTTAGCTTGCACAGTCAGCTTACCCTTGTGAAGCAGTGCTGCCGCCTCTTCGGGGGACCAAATCTTGCCAAAAAAAGGTTGCTGCTCACCAATTACCGGTACTTCATGCCCTCGTTTTTGGCTCATCTGGTAATCAATTTGGTAGTTAATCACCGTTGCCGCAGGCACGCGCTTGACCACCCCATTCTTTAAATCCTCATCCGTGCCCATTTTGATTTGGCTCAAGGAGTCAAAAGTCAAAAAAATCAGAAGCACCACCGAAAAACCGGTGACCCAAGCCGCTGACCTTCGCCAAAAGGAGATGCTACTCCAAACACTGTGGGACTCTTGTGGTTGTGACATATTGCCTCCTTTAAGGAAGTACTGATTAAATCGCTTGGATTCTGGGCAAACCAAATTTTCAGCATCAAGGCATCTTTTCGCGTCGATACGGCAAGAAAAGATAAAGCCGAGGCTGGGAATTTGGCTTAGCCCCCTTCGGGCGGGGCTTTAAGGGGGCAGCTTCGTTGTTGGGCTTTTTGACAAGGGCTGGCCATTGCCTGCAAAGCCCGCCTAGAATCTGCCCCCTTAAAGTCCCGCAGAATCTCAAGCGATTTAATCAGCACCTCCTTTGGTTTCATAACGCTTTTCTGAACTATCGATTAAATGGAAATAGATATGAGGGACAAATAGGTAGGCAATCATGGTGATGATTAACACCTTATAAGTAAAAGCATTGGCCTGAATCAGCACGCTCAACGCATATAAACTCCACCCCTGTAACCCCCACATGGCATAGCCCAACACCATAAAAAGCTTGGGATAAAATTTCATGCGTGCGGCCGTCACCATTCCGGCATAAATCGCACCAAACACTATCACCAAGGTGGCATCAATAAAAATGGGGAGAAATTGATCTGGCTGGATAGTCGGCCATTCAATGTATTCCATTGTTGGGTTTTCCGTAAAATAGTCTTGCCTCGATTGTAGCATTGCTGTCTTTAAAAAAATTGATCTGTATCAAAAACCACCTCACTTATGCCGCCCATTGCGCAACAATTTTTCATATAAGTCAAACTTATCCAAGTAGAAAAAGTTTCTTTTTGACTCTTATGATTTTGTCCCGCAGAATAGATCTTTTTAAAATGAGGACATTCTGCATATGACCATTGAACTTTGGTCTCCCTATATTGCTGGCATTGCCATTGGGCTCTTTGTCGTATTTCATTTCTGGATTATTGGTAAGCCGGCGGGTTGTTCGACTGGCTATGGCAACTTTTGTGGCATCATTAGCAAGCGCATCCAATACTTCCATACCGGCGAGTACAAAAACCTGTATAACACTCGCCTTTGGTTCCTGCTCGGCATTCCATTAGGTGGATTTCTTAGCACGCTAACCTCACCTGGCAATTGGCAACTGACCTTTGACTTTGGCATGTATAACACCATTTTTCCGCACAGTATGGCCGGCACTGCACTCTGGGTGCTCTTTGGTGGCTTCTTACTGGGCTTTGGCGCTCGGCTTGCAGGCGCTTGCACCACTGGACACGCTTTAGTGGGCGGTGCCATGCTCAACCCGCCTAGCCTATTGGCTGGCACTGTCTTCTTTATGAGCGCTTTTATTATGACGCAACTTCTATTTAACACTTAGAAACGGCTCTAGTTTCATGCAAGACAACACCACACAATATGGCCCATTAAAGTCTCTCTGGCTAAACCTCTACAACTTTACACACGCCCATCGAAGCAATATATTCGGCTGGCTGTTTGGCATTATTTTTGGTTTTTTAATGAGTAAAGCTGGCGCTACCACCTATGACTTTCATGCCAAATTATTTTTATTGGAGAACTTTCGATTGATGATCGTCATTGGTACTGCAGTCGTCACAGCGATTATCGGGGTCACCTTGCTAAAAGTTTTTAAAGTTAATGCCGTGACCACCGGTGAGCCGGTAGACTTTGTCAAAAAACCCTATAAAAAAGGGTTGGTTACCGGTGCCTTTCTTTTTGGCATTGGTTGGGCCATGACCGCTTCCTGCCCTGGCACCATCCCTGCAATGATTGGCGAGGGGAAAATGGGCGCCATCTTTACCTTTATCGGCTTAGTGCTAGGCACCATAGCCTATGGAATTTTGCAATCTTATATACTACAAAACAAACCCGAACCGTAACGACCCAACTGACCGAAAAGATAATGCAATGGCGTATTTTAAAAGCACCAGTCCTGCCCCTGAAAAAACCATAGATTCACTTTGAGAGATAAAAAATGATAGAATGGCTAAACTGCTAATTTTGGCAAAACTAAGGGGAATTCATGACTCAAAATACACAGGGCTCCGCATCTTCACCTGTGGAGAAACAGCGGCTCTCACCTGCCTCTACACGCTATAACCTGCCCAACCACGAGGCCTTAAAGCTTGCCCAACAAGCTTTAACCAAAATTCAAGCATTAGACCTCAATGCCAACCCAATTCACTTTGCTCTTTTTTTTGAAAAGCTAGCCAAAGTTGATCCCTCTTTTGCCAAAGAAGTTGAACAAGCTCTCAAATTCCGGGCTTATAATGAAGAGTCCGCCTTTAAGCTCTTTACCGAGCTGTGGACCCGCATGGTACAAACCCTCATCCCCACCGAAGCCTTAGAGGCCAAACTCAATACGATTCTTCAAGATGTAGATACTTGGCTTGACCAAACCCATCATTACCAAAAAAACATCGACAGTTCTCTGGAACAAGCTTTCCAAATTGCCGAAGACGAAAAGCTCAAACAAGTGCTCGGAGCACTTGACCATGAAGTGGAGGCGCTAGAAGCGGACACCCAAAAGCTAAAAAAGAACATCGAAACCTCTCGTAGCGAAATTCAAGTGCTTAAAGATGAGCTGGTCAAGGCCAACACCATTGCCAACACCGATGAGCTCACAAATATCCCCAACCGACGGGGGTATCGCAGTATGCTTAAAAATGCCATTGAACACGCCAATCAACAAGGTCAAAGTTTTGCATTTTTAGTCTTGGACATAGACCATTTTAAAAACGTCAATGACACCTATGGTCATCTAGTGGGGGATGGCGTTTTACGCTATGTGGCTAAAATGCTTTATCGTGAAACCAAGGGACGGGACTATATTGCTCGCATTGGTGGCGAAGAGTTTATCATCCTCCTCCCCAATACAAACTACGCCTCAGCACTTAAAGTGGCCAACACCATTCGCCAAAAAATTGAAAACAAACCCTTAAAAGTCAAAGGTCATAAAAAACCTCTTAATCTAACGGTATCTATAGGAATTGCAATGTACCAATTGGGCGAAGAAGAGGACTCTCTATTTGAAAGGGCTGATAAAGCACTCTACCTAGCCAAAGAACAAGGCCGAAACCAAGTTAAAGGGGAAGCAGACCTATAACGCATAAGAAATAGGTTTTATTAAACAGATGAAATTAAACAGATGAAACTTAATTTGCTTACTTATTCCTTTCTCATCTTAAGCCTAACCACCCTTATCGGTGTGGCAGGTTGCGACCGTTCCCCAAAAAGTGAAACGCCATCCATAGAGAGTCTACCGCACTATGTGAGCGATAAAGACCTTTTAGCCCAAGTGTATCAACAAGCAGGTTTAAATAGTATTACCCGAGATATTATTCCTATTCCTAAATCCCTTCCCATTGACCACCAACAGAGTGAATTAGGGAAAAAACTCTTTTTTGATCCGAAACTCTCTGCTAACAATAGTATTGCCTGTGCAACTTGCCATATTGTTTCGCATGCAGGCGCTGACAATAAATCCGTCTCTACCGGTATCAATGGTCAAAAAGGGGATCTCAACTCCCCTCCTGTGTTTAATGCCCTCTTTAATATCGCCCAGTTTTGGGATGGCCGAGCACAAGACCTTGCACAACAAGCCGAAGGACCTATTCTTAATCCTGTGGAAATGGGGATGCCCAACTGGCAAACGCTCATCCAAAAGCTTAGCAAGCTTCCAGATTACCAGCATGCATTTAAACAAGTCTTTCCCGATCAAGGCATCACCAAAGCCACCATCACTTACGCCATTGCTCAATTTGAACGAACCCTACTTTCTCCCAACAGTCCCTTTGATCGCTATTTAAAAGGGGACAAATCCGCCATTTCAGAACAGGCAAAACAGGGCTATCAGCTGTTTAAATCTTATGGCTGCATTGCCTGTCACAATGGCATCAATATTGGCGGCAATCTTTTCCAAAAAGCTGGCGTTTTCAAACCCCTCACCGATGAATCCAAACAGTTACACAAATGGGATGGCCGCTTTCAAGTCACACATGATCCTATAGATAAAGGCTATGTTAAGGTACCAAGCCTACGTAATATCGCCCTCTCCGCCCCCTATTTCCATGATGGTAGCGTTCCTACCCTGAGAAAAGCCGTGCAACGCATGGGAGAGCGACAGTTGGGGATTATCTTAAAAGACAAAGAGATAGATCAAATCATCACCTTTCTAAAAACCCTAACTGGACAATATCAAGAAAGGGATTTCAATGCATACTAAACGCATAAAATCAATGCACCCCCTACTGCCACTCTTTAGCCTTTTTTTTATTGCTTTTGTCCTATTTTTTCACCATCAAACACAACAGATTGAAAAACAGGCACAAGTGAACCAAATTGCAATTAACCTACTTGAGCAAAATGCCCAACTAACGCATGAAAGAATTCGTATATACAAACAATTTACTCTCAACTTTGATTTGTTAGATGTCCTCCAAGACCGACTAGAGGAAAAGTTTGTAAAATTTAGCCAACTTTTGGCTGAAATGCCCGAAATGATTCCCTACCTAAACGCCTTAAACCAAAGTCTGCAAAAACAAAATTTAGCACTTGATCACATAAAATCCTCTTTGGCTGTTTTTAACAACTCCTATCGCTCCCTACCTGCCATTATTGCCAACTGCCATCAAAAAGCACCTATTTATCACCATGAACTTGATAAGCTTTCAACCCAACTGGCCATCCAGACAGACATTCAACAAATCTATCAACAATTTCAAAAAAGCCCCATCGCACAGCACTGCCCTACCCTCCTAAAGCACCTAGAAATTCTTTATGACTCAGCATCTATTTTTAAAAATGCTGAACGAGAGCTGGCACAACTCAACCTACCCAAAAAAATTCAGGCAACCTATAACACCTATAATGAACAACTCCTCAAACTGTATCGAAATACCAAACAAATTACCTATCTTCTGTTTACATTGGGGTTCACTCTATTTTTTATTATTTGGCAAATGTTTATTCGCCTAAAACAGGTCAACGAACAACTCTCACACTCTATGAGTGCACTGGAAAAAAGCAAACGCCTCTACCAAGCCCTAAGTGAAACCAATCAAGCGATTGCTAAAATTACCCAACCTCAGACACTCTTTCAGAACATTACCGATAATTTGCATAAATATGTCAAAATCAGCTCTTGTTGGATTGGCGAGATTGATGCACATAAAGCCCTTCACCCCATCGCTCTCTCAGGCACAGGCCAAGAAGCCATCTTACAAGCTAAAGTTCACCTTACAGGTGACTATGCCAGCAGTCATATTCTTGCAGATAAAGTCTATCAAGAAGACCATCGCTCGTTAGTACAAGACTATGTTAATGAGAAAAAGGACTCGCCTTATTATAAGTCCATTCGGCGATGGGGGGTTCGCTCCATGGCCATCTACCCAATTCACTTAGATGGCAAAATATACGCCATGCTCTTCCTCTATAGCACCGAGCTAAATTTCTTTGATAGTGAGACCGATCATCTTATCCAAGAGTTGGTCGAAGACATTGAGTTGGCACTGCATAAAATTCAACTGGAACAAAAACAAGAAGCCTTTCAACGGGAACTGCAAATCGCAGCGATAGCCTTTGAGACGCAAGAGGCCATTATTATTACCGATGATCGGCAAAGAGTGATGCGCATCAACCAAGCCGCAGAAAAGCTCTATGGTTATTCTCAAAGTGAGCTGATTGGCAAAACCCCCCGCATGCTCCTCGCAAAACAGAATAAAAGTGTACAACGCTTTCATCAAGCGATGCTGCAAGTTCGTCAATCTGGTGTTTGGGAAGATGAGATTTGGTCTCGCCACAAAGATAGACACACCATCCCCGTTAAGGTAACCCTAAGTGCCGTCTTCAATAAAGAGAGGCAAATCACGCACTATATTGCCCATATTGTTGACCGCAGCACCGTGCTTGAAGCACAAAATCAAATTCAGCACCTGAAACTCTACGACCCCCTCACCCATCTACCCAATCGCAGTCATCTCAAAAACATGCTCACCAAGCTTAAACAGGGCACGCTCTTTGGCGCACTGTTTTTAATTAACCTTTCCGGCTTTAAGCGCTTCAATGAAGCTTTAGGCAGTGATGCAGGCGACGAAATTCTAAAAAAGATGGCTCAACGATTGGTCACTGTTGAGAAAAACTGCACCGCTCCAATATCACTGGTGAGTCGTATCAGTGCAGACGAATTTATCCTCTTTAATGCCTTCCACACAGAGCAAGAACGAAAAGAGAACATTTTCAAACTGCTTGAGCGAATTGAAAACCAATTTAAACGCCCCTTTGTCATAGGCAAAGAACAGCTGATGCTCAACTACAATATGGGCATCACACTCCTCTCCCCAGGGGCTTCAGAAAATGCTGCCGACTGGTTGCGTCAAGTAGATATAGCCCTTAACCAAGCGAAAGCCAACTCGAAAGAAAGCGTTATCTTCTATGAAAACAGTATGCAGGATGAAGTCCTCAAACGACACAAAACCCAACAGCAGTTAATTGAGGCGCTCGAAAAAGAAGAATTCGTCATGTATTACCAACCTCAAATAGACCTCTCCACTGGGCGTGTCATTGGTGCTGAAAGCCTAATTCGCTGGCAAAAGCCGACCGGTGAGCTGATCCCCCCCTTTAAATTTATCCCCATTTTAGAAACCAGTGACTTGATGATAGAGGTTGGTAAATGGATTATTCGTCATGTTATTCAAACCATGGCTGAAGCTCGTACACGACTTAACGACGACTTATTAGTCGCTATTAATCTATCTGCGGTACAATTTAACGACGAACATCTTTGTGAGTTTATTTCACAAACCCTTCAAGAGTACCACTACCCTGCAGAATTGGTTGAGCTTGAAGTGACAGAGAGTGTTTTAATGGACAACCTGTTCAGCGTCCAAAAAACCTTAAAAGCCCTTCAAAATCAAGGGTGCAAAATCGCCATCGATGACTTTGGTACCGGATACTCCTCCTTTAACTACCTTAAACAGTTCTCTGCCAATAAACTCAAAATTGATAAAACTTTTATTGACCACATTGAGCAGCCCAAAGATGCGGCTTTGGTTCGAGCCATGGCTGAAATGGCACACGCACTGGGCTCTCTTGCCATTGCAGAAGGCGCCGAAACAGAAGCGCAAATCGAACACCTTAAACTGTTAGGCTGTGATGAAGTGCAGGGCTACTATTACAGCAGGCCCCTGCCTTTTGATGAATTTGTGAAATATGTAAAACAACACAACCACCCCAACTAACAGCGATTCATCTCTCGTGACTCACTCATAGAGACCTTTGCACGAGTAAGACGCGAATTAAAAATGAGATAAAATTTTAGCCATTTTTAGCCGTGGTTTTACTCGTGCCAAGGTCTCTCATACAAAGGTCTCTCATAATGGATTGGTTCCCTCTTCTTTCAGATATTCGCCAAAATACCGGTTTGTCAATTACCAACGCCTCCACGATTAAGCGCATCGGTGGAGGGGATATCCATCAAGCCTACCATCTCCACACACCTGAAGCAGACTTCTTTCTCAAGCTCAATCACGCAGAAGCACTTTCCCTATTTGAGTCCGAAGCAGACAGCCTCAAAGCCATTGCCAATAGCCAAACCGTCACCTGCCCCACGCCCATTGGCTTTGGCATCGCTGACAGAGCCCAAAAGGCTTGGTTGCTGATGGAATATATTCCCCTCACCTCAAAAGGCGACGATTTTCAACGAGGCCAAGCCATTGCCATGCTGCACCACACCCTTAATCGTTCAGAAAATGGGCAACTCGCCCCCAAACCTTTTGGCTGGCACCAAGATAACTTTATTGGCCACACGCCACAACTCAACGCATGGCACAGTGACTGGGTAAGCTTTTATGCTCAACAACGATTAAAGCCACAACTGAACTGGGCCAAGCAGAAAGGTGCACCAACTCAACTGCTGCAACTGGGCAATCAACTGATTGAGATTCTGCCACAATTTTTTACCAGTTATAAGCCTGAGCCTTCCCTGCTTCACGGTGATCTCTGGGGTGGTAACAGCGCCTTTATTGCTAACGGTGATCCCGTTATCTATGACCCCGCCTGCTACTACGGTGACCGAGAGACCGACATTGCCATGACCGAGCTGTTTGGTGGCTTCTCTGATGCATTCTATGCGGGCTACAATCAAATCTTCCCATTAGATGCTGGCTACCCACAACGCCGCCCGCTCTATCAGCTCTACCCTATTCTCAACCACTTTAACCTCTTTGGCGGCCACTACGCCCAACAAGCCATTCGCATGATGCAATCCCTGCTCACTGCTGATTAATTAGATTCTATAAGGGCAGCGTGCTTTGAGCAAAGCACAGCATCGCACCGCTACCCTTTTCCAATCAAAAGGGATTTAATCAGCACTTCCCTA
>CAYOOU010000055.1:0-10772 GCA_964405635.1 uncultured Piscirickettsiaceae bacterium | reverse complement strand
CCTCTGCGTTATCTTTTCTTGCCGTATCGACATACGCCTGCGAAAAGATGCCTTGCTGCTGAAAATTTGGCTTGCCCAGAAGCCAAGGGATTTAATCAGCACTTCCCTAGGGAAGTGCTGATTAAATCAATTTTTCTGGAATAAGGGCAGCGGTGCGATGCTGTGCTTTGCTCGCAGAAGGCTGTAGAAGCCGTTGGCGAAATAGGCGGAAAAGCAAGCCAACTGTTTGAGCGAAGCGAGTTTTGGCTTGCCCGTCTATGAGCCTTACGGATTCACAGACTGGCGCGCTCAAAGCACAGTGTCGTGCCGCTGCCCTTACTATGCCTTTTAATCAGCACTTCCTTAATGCGTACGCTCCACAGCCAAGTCAGCAAGTGCTTTTAAAGCCTCTTTAAAATGTGTGTCTGGCAAAGATGCCAAAGCCGCTTTTGCTTCTGCCGCTTCCTTTCGAGCCACTTGATAGGTGTAATCAATGGCACCCGAGTTCTGAATGATTGTGCTCACCTCTTCAATCAAAGCAATACCTTCTGACTCAATCGCCCGTTTAATAATGGCTTTTTCTGCCTCAGTACCATGAGACATAACATAGATAAGAGGCAACGTAGGTTTCCCTTCGGCCAAATCATCACCGATGCTCTTACCCAATTCAGCTTCATCCGCCATATAATCCAAAGCATCATCCACCAGTTGAAAAGCTGTGCCAACTAAACAACCATATTTGGCCAAAGGCTGCTCCCACTGGGGCTGCTTAGCCAAAATCGCCCCCAACTGGGTTGCTGCTTCAAACAACTTGGCAGTTTTACGGTGAATCACCTCCATATAGCGTGCCTCATCAGTAGAGATGTCGTGACAGTTTAATAGCTGAAGCACCTCTCCCTCTGCAATCACATTGGTGGCCTCACTCATCACCTGCATAATCTTCATCTCATTGGGCTCCACCATCATCTCAAAGGAACGTGAGTAGAGAAAATCCCCTACCAGTACCGATGCTGCATTGCCCCACACCTCATTCGCTGTTTTATTGCCACGACGAGTGTCTGACTCATCTACCACATCATCATGCAACAGCGTCGAGGTGTGAATAAACTCTATCACTGCCGCCATTGTCAGGTGCTGCGTGCCCTCATAGCCGCAAGCTCGAGCACTGAGCAAAGTCATTAAAGGCCGCAATCGCTTACCTCCGCTGTTAATAATATAGTGCCCGATCTGGTTGATCAGCACCACATCCGAAGCCAAACGATTTAAAATCAGCTTATCTGTGGCAGCAATATCCTCGGCAATCAACTGGCGAATTTCTGTTAAAGTCATAAATTGAGTCTTAGTTTAATGAGAAAATAACCGCATAAGTTTAGTATGAAGTTGCCCTTTTGAAAAGCAACATTGATAAAAAGTTGTGATAAAGGCGCCTCGACGATTTAAATTTGACCTCCCCAAAAAAACTCTATATAATCCTCCCTTTTCTGGCTTCTGGTACCTTCTCGTACCTCAAGCAGTTACGAATTTTAGATTAGAATCAAATCTGGAGAACTCCAAGATGTATGCGGTCATTAAAACCGGTGGTAAACAATATCGTGTGCGTGAAGGTCAAACCTTGCGCATTGAAACCTTAGAAGCGAATGAAGGTGATGCGATTGAGTTTGATGAAGTTCTAATGGTTGGTGAAGGTGCAGATGTGAAAGTTGGCACCCCAACAGTAGAAGGCGCTAAAGTAGCGGCGACTGTAAAAGGTCATGGCCGTGGCAAAAAAGTGACCATCATCAAGTTCCGTCGTCGTAAAAACCGTTCTCGCCTAAAGAAAGGTCACCGTCAAAACTTTACTGAAGTTGAAATCACTGGTATTTCAGCTTAACATAGTCCAATCATTTGGCACCATTGACCCCTACCGGGGTTGGAATGTTTAATTTAAGCTTGGGCATTTCTGAAGAGGAAATATTTAAGCGAAAAAGTAGCTGCTCAGATTGCCCCTGAAATTCGTCAGTTCAAGGCGGAAAATGTGAATTTATTCTAATAAATGACCATTTTCTAACACAGAAATGTCGAATTTCAGGGGTAATCTGAGCGGTTACGCGAAAGAGAGGTTATCAGCATGGCTCATAAGAAGGCTGCAGGTAGTACTAAAAACGGTCGCGACTCCAACGCCAAACGCTTAGGTGTTAAGCGTTATGGCGGAGAACAAGTTTCAGCGGGAAGCATTCTTGTTCGCCAGCGTGGAACCAAATTCCACCCTGGTTTGAATGTGGGTCGTGGCAAGGATGACACCTTGTTTGCAAAAGCTGACGGCAAAGTGGCTTTTGTAACCAAAGGTAAGCCAGTACGTACCTATGTAACAGTTGTTGCCGAATAATTTTATCGGTATATCACTGTCCAACGCCCCGCTAGTCGGGGCGTTTTTATTTAAAAAAGAGACACAATATGCAATTTGTAGATGAAGCCCAAATCGAAGTCATAGCAGGCCGTGGCGGAAACGGTGTTGCCAGCTTTAGACGAGAAAAATACATCCCTTTTGGTGGCCCCAACGGTGGTGATGGCGGAGATGGAGGAAGCGTTTATCTACAAGCAGACCGGAATCTCAACACGCTAGTGGACTTTCGTTTTGTTCGTCAATATAAGGCCGAAAATGGTCAAAGCGGCATGGGACAACAAAAAACTGGTAAAGCGGGTGATGACCTTATCATCAAGGTTCCCGTGGGAACCATTGTGCGAGACATTGATACGCGAGAAGTCATTGGAGATCTCACTGAGCACGACCAAAAACTACTGGTGGCCAAAGGTGGTCGTCATGGGTTGGGCAATGTACACTTTAAAAGCAGCCGCAACCGCACTCCACGCCAATGCACACCAGGCGAGGCAGGTGAACAGCGCAATCTACAACTGGAATTGGCAGTACTGGCAGATGTAGGCTTGTTGGGACTCCCCAATGCCGGGAAGTCTAGTCTAATCACCGCGGTCTCTGCCGCTCGTCCCAAGGTAGCCAACTACCCATTTACCACTCTCTACCCTAACCTCGGCGTGGTCTCCATCTCCCCCGAAACCAGTTTTGTCATTGCTGACATTCCTGGCTTAATTGAAGGGGCGGCTGAAGGGTCTGGGCTAGGCGTACAGTTTTTAAAACACCTCTCTCGCACAGGCTTGCTACTGCATGTGGTTGATTTAGCCCCCTATGATGAGACCACGCCGCTGGAATCCATTCAAATTGTAGAAAAAGAGCTGGAAAAATACAGCAAAGAGCTGGCTGGAAAACCTCGCTGGCTTGTCTTTAATAAGGCTGACTTACTGCTAGAAGAGGAAGTCACTGAACGAGTGGAAGAAACATTAAAAGCGCTCGACTGGCAAGGGCCACACTTTGTTATCTCCGCAGCACAGCGCTCTGGCACAGATGTCTTAGTTAAAGCTGTGGCTGAAGCTTTAGAGAGCAACAGACAAGCTGAAAAACAGGCAGCCATTGAAGCGCAAAAGCTTTCTCAAGTCAAAACTGAACAAGCACAAACAACGCATGAGTCAGAAACTGAACCAGAGGCTGAGGACAGCAGCAGATGATTCAACGCACCAAGCTTAAAAACACCCAGCGCTGGGTAGTTAAAATAGGCAGCGCCCTACTGACCGATGATGGCAAAGGGCTCAACCGTGAAGCGATTCGAGACTGGGCAGAGCAGATTGCGCAGCTGCGGCACCATGGCGTTGAAGTAGTGCTGGTTTCCTCTGGCTCTGTAGCAGAGGGCATTAAACGACTAGGCTGGAAAAAACGCCCTAGCGAAATTTCAGAATTACAAGCTGCCGCAGCTGTCGGGCAAATGGGGTTGATTGAAGCCTATGAAAGCGCCTTCACCACCCACGCAACCCGCACCGCACAAATTCTTCTCACCCATGACGATCTCTCCAATCGCAACCGCTACCTCAATGCTGCCAATACCTTACAAACCCTATTGCGGCATAAGGTAGTACCTATTATTAATGAAAATGACACTGTCGTGACGGATGAGATTCGCTTTGGCGACAATGACACCCTAGCCGCCCTCACCGCCAACCTGATTTCTGCCGATGTACTGGTCATTCTCACTGACCAAAACGGCCTCTATGACAGTAACCCTCGAGAAAACCCCAAAGCAAAACTCATCTCTGAAGCAGCAGTGAGTCGCAAAGATATTGAACAAATGGCCTCCCCCGAAGGCGGCAACCTAGGACGCGGCGGCATGTACACCAAAGTGATGGCTGCCAAACGTGCCGCCCGCTCAGGCACAGCTACCTTAATTGCTTCTGGCAGAGAACACAATATCCTACCCCGACTGTTTCAAGGGGAAAACCTAGGCACACTCCTCCTTCCAGACTTAGAGCCTATGAGTGCTCGCAAGCAGTGGTTGGCCGGTCATCTAAAAGCCAAGGGCACTTTGGTGCTGGATGATGGTGCCGTCCATGTTCTGCAACACTCCGGTAAAAGCTTACTCCCCATTGGCGTAAAATCCTATCAGGGTGAATTTAAACGTGGCGAGCTGGTCATCTGTACCGATGAAAAAGGCCGAGAGGTAGCGCGAGGGCTGATTAACTACCCCAGTCATGAGGTCGCCAAAATCATTGGTAAAGCTAGCCAACAGATCCCCGAAATACTGGGCTATATGGAAGATGAGTCCCTGATTCACCGAGACAATCTTGTGGTCACAGAAACTTCCATCCTGTAATCCGTTTACCCAAAACTTACCAAAATCCCCAGTCCTGCTAAACATTAGGCGATTGTGCAGGACAATTTTCTATCTTCCACCACAAAAAATTCCAATCCCACGGTTGAAAAAATTTTTCTTATCCCCATTAACTTGACACCTAAATGAAGTTGCATAAAATAGTTAGCACTCAAAACATGAGAGTGCTAATTTATAAAATCTCTTTATAAATCACTTGATGACAAACCAAATAGGAGAAAGAAGAATGGCGATTAAACCTTTACATGACCGTGTTGTTGTGCGTCGTATGGAAGAAGAGGAAGTTTCAGCAGGCGGTATTGTATTGCCTGATTCTGCCAAAGAGAAGCCTGCCGAAGGTGAAGTGATTGCTGTCGGCCCTGGCAAAGCAGCAGACAACGGTTCTACCATTACCATGAGTGTTAAAGTGGGTGACAAGGTACTTTTTGGCAAGTACGCTGGTCAAGAAGTCACTGTCGATGGTGAAGAGCTATTGGTGATGCGTGAAGACGACATCATCGCTATTAAAGACTAGAACTAAGTAAGACGCTAAATTTTAACGCATTAGTCAAAACAGTCATTACGAAATAAGGAAGGAAAAAGATATGTCAGCAAAAGAAGTAAAGTTCGGTTTAGATGCCCGTGAAAAAATGGTCGAAGGGATTAACATCCTTGCAGACGCAGTAAAAGTCACCTTGGGGCCTAAAGGTCGTAATGTGGTGCTAGAAAAGTCTTTTGGCGCCCCAACTGTGACAAAAGATGGTGTATCTGTCGCCCGTGAAATCTCTTTGGAAGACAAGTTCCAGAACATGGGTGCACAAATGGTAAAAGAGGTTTCCTCTCAAACCAACGATGTAGCCGGTGACGGAACCACCACAGCAACCGTTCTAGCGCAGTCTATCGTGCGCGAAGGAATGAAGTCTGTAGCAGCAGGCATGAACCCAATGGATCTTAACCGCGGGATTCACAAAGCAGTGGAAGCGGTTGTCGCTGAAATCAAAGCGATGGCTAAGCCATGCGATAGCTACGATGCCATTGCTCAAGTAGGAACCATCTCTGCTAACTCTGATATTGCCATCGGAAAAATGATTGCCGACGCAATGGAAAAAGTGGGCACTGAAGGTGTCATTACTGTTGAAGAAGGTTCTTCTCTAGAAGACGAGTTGGTTGTCGTAGAAGGGATGGAGTTTGACCGCGGTTACCTATCTCCCTACTTTGTCACCAACCAAGAGAAGATGGTTGCTGAGCTAGAAAACCCATTCATCTTGCTACATGATAAAAAGATTTCCAATATCCGTGATTTACTACCTACCCTAGAGGCCGTTTCTAAGTCTGGTCGTCCGCTATTGATTATTGCGGAAGATGTAGATGGTGAAGCTTTAGCCACTTTGGTCATCAACAATATGCGTGGAATTGTGAAGGTTTCTGCGGTTAAAGCGCCTGGCTTTGGTGAGCGTCGTAAAGCGATGCTTCAAGACATGGCTGTACTAACTGGAGGTACCTTAATCACTGACGAAGTGGGCTTGACCCTAGAAAATGTTACCCCAGATATGCTTGGTGAATGTAAGTCAGCCGTGGTCGGCAAAGATACCACTAAGTTGATTGATGGTGCAGGCGCTAAAGAAGACATTGAAGCACGCATCGCTCAAATCCGTGCTCAAATTGAGACCACTACCTCTGACTACGACAAAGAAAAGCTTCAAGAGCGTTTAGCTAAGCTTTCTGGTGGTGTTGCTGTATTGAAGTTGGGTGCTGCCACTGAAATGGAAATGAAAGAGAAGAAAGACCGTGTGGATGATGCTCTACATGCGACCCGTGCAGCGGTTCAAGAAGGCATTGTAGCCGGTGGTGGTGTCGCCTTGGTTCGTGCCATGTCTAAGGTTGACATTAAAGGCGATAACAGTGACCAAGACGTAGGGATTCAAATTGCACTACGCGCTATGCAAGAGCCCATGCGTCAAATCGCTGAAAACTGCGGTCTTGAAGGTTCTGTGATTGTCAACAAAGTGCTAGAAGGCGAAGGCAACTTCGGTTTCGATGCCAACAAAGAAGAGTATGTTGACATGATTGAAACAGGTATTATTGACCCTGCTAAGGTCACCCGTTCAGCGCTTCAAAACGCTGCCTCAGTAGCTGGCTTGGTATTAACCACTGGCGCTGCCATTGCCGATACCCCTGCTAAAGAAGGTGCTGCACCTGCAGCAGGTGACATGGGTGGAATGGGCGGAATGGGCGGCATGATGTAATCATCGCCTAGCGTTCAACGCCTGACACAAAAAGGCCAGCAATTAGATTGCTGGCCTTTTTTATTCTATGCTTATTAAACCTCCTGATGCCACTTACCCACCCTCTCTGACTGCATTTTTTTCCCAACGAATCGCCTCATCCCTTATAATAAGACCTTTTCATGAGATAAATACACAGATAAAGGTCTGCCACTTTTTATGTTCAAATCATTAAAAACCCCCATCAATTTTGGTTTTTTGTTGACACTTTTGATGGTTTTTCTACTCTCCAGTTACCTTTTCTCCACTAAGTATTCTGAATATAAACTCTACCAACAAGCCGAAGAAGCCCTTCCCTTTTCCACTCAGATCGAACATCTTATTGGCTCGCTTGCAGAAGAGAGAGGCTTGCATGATCTCAAGCAGTCAAAGCACATAGCAAATAGTGACATTCAATACTTAGCACAACAGCTCAGTGCAGCGCGTGCACACACAGATACAATTATCCACAGCAGTCAGATTCTTAAAAAATTACAAACTCAATACCCAAAGTTCAAACATTTAGCTGACAGCCTCCGGCAGTTGCCAAACTTTCGTCAATCTAAGGAGAGTTTTCAAGCTTATACCTTTATCATTCTACAACTCATTGACTTCCACACACAGGTACTCAATCAAGCCATTTTTCCCCTCTCCAATATTCACTTGATTGTTGACCTTGATAACTTAAATGTACTGCTTCAGCTAAGAGAATACACTGGGCAAGAGCGAGGACTGATGATGCAGGTGCTGCTTTCCCGATCACTGGATACCGATCACTATTTTAAACTCAGTGGCATTATCCAACTGCAACAACTTGCTATTAATGACCTACAAACCTCTCCAATTCATACGGAAGACGACCCGATAATACAAGATAGAGAGACACTCTCACTTAACTTGTTAAAACAAGAACTTGCTTCTAATAAATATACGGAATTTACCAGCATACGCCAACAAATTAAAAACCAGTTCCATCTACAACAGCAACTGGTAAAGCTACTGACCACGGTTGGTTACACCGGCTTTATTCATCATTATAAAAACTATGTTCTACGTTATCAGCCTATCTACTACCAACAGGCCAAGCTAAAGTACTCAAGCCTAAAGAAATTACTTAATCACCTTTTAATGGCTCTCCCTCTCACCGAACAACAGAAAAAAGATATTCAAATCCTTAAACAGACCTTTGAGCAGTACAACAAAAACCTAGATAAAATCAAGCAAATGTTTGCTAAAGGGCTCAATACAAGTACGGTTGACGCCCTTATTAAGGTGGATGACTCTGTAGCTAAGGCTGCTATTGAAGATTTGCAGCATTTTTATACCTCTATCCCGCCAAAAGTCTGGTGGAGCCAAGCCACTCAACGAATTCATAGCATTGATAAAACCCTAAACTTTTTCAAGCTTAATATTAAAACGGAAATTCAAGACTATAAGCGAGCGCTGCTGCTGCAGGCTTATCTCTTACTAGGCGGCTTGCTGACCTTGATCTTTTTCATCGCCCTAATTACACGTTATGTCTTTAAAAGAATTCAGCAACTTATCCACTTGTCGAACTCGTTAAACAAAATGTCAAAGGATCGTAATTTTCTATCCCTTCCTATTAATGGAAAAGATGAAATCGCCAGCCTTAGCACCTCCTTTAATAACCTAATTAGAGAGCGGGAGCAGTATGAACACGAGCTTTGGGAGCGCTCCAATCTTGATCCTTTAACTCAATTACCCAACCGCTCCTATCTACAAGAATTACTCGCTCTCTTTATTCGAGACTGCAAACGACAAAAAAACAAGCTTGGGGTTCTATTTATTGACCTAGATGGTTTTAAGAATATCAATGATACAAAAGGTCATCACATAGGAGACCAACTACTACAAGCTGTTGCGAACCTATTAAAATCCAGTATCCGTAGTAGCGACATAGCCGCCCGACTTGGAGGAGATGAATTTATTATTCTACTGCCCAACCTCAAAAAAACAGAAAACCTAGAGAGCATTGCTCAAAAAATTATTCAGACGCTCTCTGAACCAATTGAAATCACCACCGGCCTCACAGTAAAAGTCTCTGCCAGTATCGGAATTACACTCTATCCAAAAGATGCAGATAATGCTTCTGATCTGCTCATGAATGCAGACTTGGCTATGTATGAAGCCAAAGCCCAAGGAAAAAATCGCTTTGCCTTCTACCAACAAAACCTTTCTCATAACCTCACCTTTGAGCAACAAATTTCTGATGCACTTACCAAAGCTGTAGGGAGCGGGCATCCTGAAAAACACGGATTCTTCCTAACCTATCAGCCCATTGTGGACGCCAGCAGCCAAAAACTCGAACACTTTGAAGCCCTAATTCGTTGGATTCACCCTGTACTGGGCTCTTTATCCCCAGAAAAATTCATCGATATTGCCGAAAAAACACACACCATTATCCCACTAGGCGAGTGGATTATCCGTGAAGCTGCTCTGCAGCTTACTCAATGGCAAAAAGCATTTAAACAAACTTTGCATATCTCCATTAATCTTTCTCCAGTCCAATCAGAAAATGGCTTTGCCAGTGTGCATCAAGTTTTAGAAAGACTTCAAAATCAAAACTTCCCCGTGGAAGCCCTACACTTTGAAATCACCGAAAGCCTACTCATGCAAAACAGTCTAATGATACGCAACGGTTTAGAAGTCATTCGAAGCTACGGTTGCAAAATCTACTTAGACGACTTTGGAACTGGCTACTCATCCCTGAGCTACCTCAAACTTTTCGCTCTTGATGTGCTCAAGATTGATCGCAGTTTTATTATGGAGTTAATGGAAGACACCCAGGATCAAGAACTGGTCAATACCATTCTGAGTATTGCTAAAGTGCTCAATATGCAAGTGGTCGCAGAAGGGGTTGAAGCGCAAGAACAGTTTGATTACTTAAAAGCGCACGATTGCGACTTTATTCAAGGTTACCTCATCTCAAAACCTCTAACGGGTGATGAAGCCATCGCATTTATACAGAAGATATAGATGGTACGCCCAGAGGGACTCGAACCCCCAACATAGCCTCCGGAGGGCCACGTTATATCCAGTTTAACTATGGGCGCACAAGGAGTCTATCTAACTCCCAGAAAAGAACGAGTATTATAAAGCCTTTCCTTAAAGATTGGAAAGGGATTTTCCCTCCAAGCCTAAATCGTAGCAGTCCAAGTGCAGCAATTAAAGTGTAAGTTTAGCGGTCTTAAGAGTCGACTGACATTTCTAATGTTTGACGATACTTATTCCCTTCTAACTTAGAGGGCAAAACCATTAAAATAAGCAAAACCAAAAAGCCAAAAGGCACAATTAAGAGCAGCAGCCACCAAGCTGAAAAACCTGCATCATGCAGGCGCCGTACCATAATCGCCATAGAAGGCACAAAAATGAGTAAACCAAAAATAACGCCCAATACCCCCATGCTGCCTTGCATGCTCATTCCTGTAGCAGCATCAATGATGCCTAAAATAACATTAAAAAGTAACGTAAAAAAGAAAAACAACCAATACTCTTTACGGGTTGCCACCCCTTTAAAGTCAAAATAGTGCTTTAAAATTGGATCAAAAAAATAATTCACTGCTTCTTCCTTCCTTTTTTTTATTAATTCCATCACCGCTACTGCCAAGGTTGCCCGCACAGATTCCTAAGACACAGATTCCTAGGGAAGTAAATTTCGAGTTGAGCCAAGGATAGCGTTCACGATTTAATCATAGCATTTTAGACATTTTCAACGGTAAATTCATCTCCTCAATCTAAGGCTTCTTTTTGATGATAGACCTGTGGAGTGGCTATACTATTTCGTACCTAGATGATTGCAAAAATAAGCATCAAAACA
>CAYOOU010000054.1:0-10784 GCA_964405635.1 uncultured Piscirickettsiaceae bacterium | reverse complement strand
TTTTAAAGCCGAGAAATATCCGCCACTTGGGTGAACATTTGGTGAATGGCATTTAGCAGTGCCAAACGGTTTTGACGAATTTTTTCGTCTTCTGCCATCACCATCACCTCATCAAAGAACTGATCGACTGCTGCGCGCATCGTGGCCATGAGGCGAATGGCTGCGGTGTAGTCTCCTTGACTCACCTGCTCTGCCACCTGCTGACGAATGCTCACCAACTGCTCATACAGCGCTTGCTCTGCTGCTTCGGTCAATCGCTCTGCATCAACTTCCTTAGGCAGCGTCTCTTTGGCTTTTTTCAGAATATTCTGAATCCGCTTATTGGCTGCACTCAAGGCCTCCGCCTCTGGCATGGTGGCAAATTCTCGAACAGCAGCAATTCGCGCATGAAAATCTAAAGGCGACACTGGACGACAAACTCGCACTGCTTCAAACTGCTCGGCTGAAATGCCCAATCCTGCATAGTAAGCACGCAAGCGGCTGATAATAAAGTCATAAATCTCATTGACTAAGGTGTCACTACTCTCAATCGCAGTGTGCAGTGCCAAGCTCTGAGCAATCAATTCGGGCAGATTCAAATCCAGTTCATTTTCAATCATCACCCGCATCATCCCCAAAGCGGCACGACGCAGACCAAAGGGGTCTTTATCACCTGTGGGCACTTGTCCAATGCCGTAGATACCAGTGATGGTATCCAGCTTATCGGCAATGGCCAGCACTTGTCCTCCAACGGTTTGTGGCACGACATCCCCCGCAAAACGAGGTTGATACTGCTCATCAATCGCCGCCGCGATATTGGCCTCTTCTTTCTGCTCCAGAGCGTAGTAGCGTCCCATAATACCTTGCAGATCAGGGAATTCCCCTACCATTTCGCTCATCAGATCACATTTAGAAAGGTGGGCTGCACGCTCACACAGGGCAACCGTCACCGCATCATTCCCCATTGCCTTGGCAATCCAGACTGAAAGGCTTTCTAGGCGTTCCGTTTTATCCTGTAAAGTTCCCAACTTCTGCTGGAATACGACCGTGCCCAAGCGAGGCAAAAAGGACTCCAATGGTTGCTTACGGTCTTGATCCCAGAAGAACTTAGCATCAGACAGACGCGGACGAATAACCCGCTCGTTTCCATCTTTTACCGCTTCTGGGTTTTTGCTGTCAATATTGGCTAGGGTAATAAAGTTGGGCATCAGTTTGCCCTCTGCATCGACCATATGGAAATATTTTTGGTGCCCTTTCATCGCTGAAATCAATGCTTCTGAAGGCACAGCTAAAAACTCTGCATCAAAGCTTCCCACAATAGGTACTGGCCATTCATTCAACGCCGTTACCTCTTCCAGCAACGCCTCATCAATGACCGCTTGGCCGCCATGTGCTTTTGCAATGTCGGTGACCGCATGGAAAATATGGTTGGCACGCTCACCAAAGTCTGCCATCACAAACCCTTTCTCCTTGAGCACCACTTCATATTCATTGGGGTGCTCAAGGGTGATGGGCTCTGGTGCATGGAAACGGTGACCACGGGTTTGATTGCCTGCTTGATGTCCTAAAATGGTGGCGGGCACAACCTGCTCATCCAACATCATAACCACCCAGTGAACAGGACGAACAAACTCTACCTCAGAGCTGCCCCAACGCATCCGCTTAGGAATCGGTAGTTTCGCCAAGGATTGCGCCACAATCTCTGGCAATAGCTCAGCAGCTGGCTGACCAGTAACCTGCTGATAGAACACCATCCATATCCCTTTAGGGGTTTCCAGCTCTTGCAGTTGCTCAACACTGGCTCCGCAGCTGCGGGCAAACCCTTCTAATGCTTTGGTAGGATTGCCATCCGCATCAAAAGCGGCCTTTTTCGCTGGGCCCTTCTTCTCTACGGTTTTGTCTGCTTGACGGCTCTGTAGGTCATTCACTCGCACTGCCAAACGACGAGGGGCAGCAAATACTTCAACTTCGCCAAAACTCAATTCGGCATCCGTCAATCCTGCTTCTATACCATCGGCAAAGGCTTGGCTCAATCGTTTTAAGGCTTTGGGGGGCAGCTCTTCGGTGCCAATTTCCACTAAAAATTGTGCGGTTTCCATCATTTCACTCTTTTGATTCTGTTGACTCATTTTATTTGCCCTCCCCATTTTTCAAAAGCGGGAATCCAAGGGCTTCACGCCCCTCATAATACGCCTCAGCAATGGCTCTGGCCATGGCACGCACCCGTCCAATAAAGCGGGCACGCTCGGTGACCGAAATGGCATGACGAGCATCTAACAAGTTAAAGGCGTGAGAGGCTTTCAACACTTGCTCATAGGCGGGCAGGGGCAGTTTGTCCTCTACCAATTTGGCAAAAATCTCTTCGCACTCATCAAAGATGCGGAACAGCTTTTCGGTGTCTGCTTTCTCAAAGTTATAGGCTGACATCTCCACCTCATTTTGATGGAAGACATCGCCATAGGTCACCTTGCCACCTGGACCGTCCACCCAGGTAAGGTCATACACAGAGTTGACACCTTGCAGATACATCGCAATCCGCTCCAAACCATAGGTAATCTCACCGGTCACTGGGCGGCACTCTAAGCCACCTACTTGCTGGAAGTAGGTAAACTGGGTCACTTCCATCCCATTCAGCCACACTTCCCAACCTAAGCCCCAAGCGCCTAGCGTTGGCGACTCCCAGTTGTCTTCCACAAAACGAATGTCATGCTCTAAAGGGTCAATGCCCAACATTTTTAAAGAATCTAAATAGAGCTCTTGAATATTGTCGGGAGAAGGCTTGAGCATCACCTGAAACTGGTAGTAGTGCTGCAAGCGGTTGGGGTTTTCACCATAACGGCCATCGGTGGGACGACGGCAAGGCTGCACATAAGCAGTTCGCCACGGTTCTGGCCCAATGGAACGTAGGAAGGTAGCCGGATGGAAAGTGCCCGCCCCCATCTCCATATCATAGGGTTGCATCACCACACACCCCTGCTCTGCCCAATAGGATTGAAGGGTCTGAATCAAGCCCTGAAAGGTTGAAATGTCACTTGCAGCATTCATCGTTACGGTTTTCCTTGCAAATCGTGTAAAATGTCGCAATTATATCAAACTCTCCTAGTTAAAGCCGTACAGATGACACAATCGATTCATATCACTGTTAATGCCCGTGGTCTTAAATGCCCGATGCCGGTAATCAAGCTACAACAAGCGCTGCGCACCCTTGAGCCAGGACAAACGGCTGAAATCTTTTGTACCGATCCTGGGGCAGAAAAAGACCTTGCCAGTTGGTGCAAAGTCAATCGACACATGATTTCAAAACCAACGCTACTCGATGAAGCCGGTACTCAGGTATGGCACTTTCTTGTCACCAAACAGCAAAACTAATCCATGCCCCCTATTTTCTCCCTTACTCTCCTCGCAATAGGCTTATTAGCCGGCTTGAGTACACCGGCTTTGGCAGCAGAAGAGCCTATCTCTAACCAAACAGAACACGCTTCAGCAGACACCCTACACTACCAAAGTTATACCGTTCCCAAAAACGGCACCCTCTCCCATGAATTGAAAAAAATGAACGCCCCCCTACTGCTCTCCTACCAGATCAGTAAACTGAAACAGGGCAGGGAGTTTATTCACCTGCGGGCTGGTGACAAACTGCTGTTTGGCTACGACAGTAACAATCAACTAAAAGTCATTCGCTACCCCAAAAGCCGCACCACTACCTATATGCTTAAAATTGACGGCCCTCCGCTCCATGCCCGATTAACTATCGAAAAACAGGTTAAAACCATTGAGCATCATGTGAATACCACAGGGGGCGTGATTAAAGACTCGCTCTACCTCTCTGGTAAAAAAGCGGGGCTCAGTGACAAAACCATTATGAAGCTGGCAGACCTCTTCTCTTGGGAGATCGACTTTATCCGCCAGCTCCGTTCCGGTGATACCTTTAAAGTCATCTATCAGCGGAACTATATTGATGGAGAGTATATTGGTGATGGCGACATTCTCGCTGCCGAAATCACCACCTATGATGGCCGCAAACACTATGCGTTCCTATTCAAAGATCAGCAGGGAAAAAAAGTGGGCTATTTCGACGAAAAAGGTCACAACTTGCGAAAAGCCTTTTTACGAAATCCTGTAGATTATGTGCGTATCACCTCTCGTTTCCAGCCACGTCGCTACCACCCTGTACTTCACAGATGGCGCGCACACCGTGGCGTAGATTATGCAGGTCCCATTGGCACCCCCATTCATGTGACCGGTGATGGCAAAATTATCAAACGTGCCTGGAGCCATAGCTATGGCCGCGTTATTTTTGTGCAACATGCTGGCAAATACACCACCGTTTATGGGCACATGTCCCGCTTTGGTAAATATAAAAAAGGGGCATGGGTGAAGCAAGGTGATATTATTGGCTATATTGGCATGAGCGGCCTAGCCTCAGGACCTCATCTACACTATGAGTTCCGAGTGCATGGCAAGCATGTGGACCCCCTTAAGGTAAAGTTTCCCGATGCCGCTCCGCTACCTCGCAAATATCGCAAGGCGTTTCAGCACATCGTTTCGGTAATGAAAAGTCAACTGGTTAGAATGCCTGTCGAGCCTGCCAGTTGGGTTAAAGGATTTGAGTAGTGACCCAACATACAGAACCTAAAGAACAACTCGCCATCGGCCTTATGTCCGGCACCTCTCTAGATGGCATTGATGCCGCTCTGGTCTCTTTTCCTCGCCCTCAAAAAAAGGCACAAGATTTCGCCCAAAAATCGCCAAAATCCCCAGTCCTGCCCCCAGAAGTTGAACATCCCAAACTACTTCATTTTCTAACACACCCGCTAAATCCAAAGTGGGTAAAACGACTACATCAACTGAACCTAGAGCCCAGTCTCACGCTAAAAGAGCTGGCACAATTACAGCTAGCATTGGGCAAAGCCTTTTCTGGCGCTGCACAGGTATTGATGCAGCAAACAGGAGTGAGACCTGAGCAAATTGCCGTGATTGGTAGCCATGGCCAAACCGTATTTCACGCCCCCCACTTAGAAGGCAATCTCGGCATAAGCCTACAACTCGGGCATCCTGCCGTAATTGCCAAACGCACGGGTATGACCGTAGCTGGGGATTTTCGAGTCGATGACATGGCACTAGGCGGGCAAGGAGCGCCGCTTGCCCCGGCCCTTCATCAAATGCTATTTGAAGAAGTCACCCAACAGCTAGGCAAGGTGGCCGTGGTCAATATTGGTGGCATTAGCAACCTGAGCTTGCTCAGACCACAAAAAGTTTTTGGATTTGATATTGGCCCAGGCAATGGGTTGATGGACGAGGTCTGTCAACGCTATTTTGACTGTGATTATGACGAAAACGGTGCCTTGGCTCGTGCCGGAAAGGTGGATGCTCAACTACTCAACCAACTTAAACAACACCCCTTTTTCCATCAAATGCCGCCCAAAAGCACGGGTAAAGAGACCTTTAATTTCCACTGGCTGACGGGCTTTAAACTACCAGAAAGTCCTAAAGACTTACTGGCCACCCTGAATCGACTAACGGCAGATTTAATTGCTGAGGCAGTTAAACAACATGCTGCCCAAGCCGTTTATCTTTGTGGCGGTGGCGCTTTAAACGCAACCCTAATAGAGAATATTCAACAGACCCTCAATGTGCCTGTTTGCACCACTCAAGCTTTGGGGATTGACCCCATGGCCATTGAGGCTATGCTCTGTGCCTGGCTTGGCGTGCAACGACTCAACCAACAAGCCATCGACTTGACCCAAATTACCGGCAGTGGAAAGCCGGCTATTTTGGGCGGGCTTTGGTGCCCTTAAGTACACTCTGCAACTTCTCTAAATAACCTTTGAAAAGCGGTTTTGCATATCGGGTTTTAAATAGGCATCAAAAGGCATACAGATATTGCGAATCAGCAAGCGCCCTTTTGGGGTCACCTTCAACTCGTTTTCGGCGAGCTCAATGAGACCATCTTCCTGCATCGGCTTTAACTTTTCCAATGCCTCTTTAAAGTACTCTTTAAACACAATCTGCCATTTCTGCTCCATTTGAGCAAAATCCAAACGGAAGTGACAGATCAACTGGGTGATGACATCTCGCCGAAGCTCATCATCCTCAGTGAGCCATACGCCTCGCCAAGTGGCTAAATGGCCCGCATCAATGGCGGCGTAGTAATCTTCCAAGGCTTTATAGTTCTGGGCATAGGTGTTATCCACCAAAGAGATAGAGGTCGCGCCCATCCCCACCAAATCACACTCTGCATGGGTAGAGTAGCCTTGGAAGTTACGGTAAAGCGTTTCATTGCGTTGCGCCACTGCCAATTCATCATCGGGCTTGGCAAAGTGGTCCATGCCGATATAGACATAACCCGCATCCAACAGCCGCTCAGTGGTGCTATGCAAAATTCGCAACTTCTCATCAGGGCTAGGCATATCTGCCTCATTCATCCGCTTCTGAGCTGGGAACATGCTGGGCATGTGGGCGTAGTTAAATACAGAAAAGCGGTCTGGCTCAGCTTCCAGCACTCGGTCTAAAGTTTTTAAAAAGCTTTTTTCGCTTTGAAACGGCAATCCATAAATCAGATCAACATTCACTGATAAAAAGCCCGCTTCTCGTGCGGCATCAAGAACAGCAAAGGTCTCATCAGTGGTCTGAATCCGGTTGACCGCCTTCTGCACCTTAGGGTCAAAGTCCTGCACCCCAAGACTCATACGGTTAAAGCCTAGCTCTCGCAGCAGCAAAATAGATTCACGCGTCGCCTCTCTGGGGTCTATCTCAATCGAGTATTCACCCCTGTCATCATCATGCAGATTAAAGTGTTGACGGGTTTTCTCCATCAACTGTCGCATCTCGTCCATATTGATAAAGGTAGGCGTACCACCGCCCCAGTGCAATTGATCGACCTTGCGATTGGGGTCATAAAGCTTAGCCTGCAGCTCAATCTCTTTAAACAGGCGTTCCAAATAGGGCGTGGTTTTGGAGCGGTCTCGGGTCCAAACTTTATTACAGGCACAGAAAAAACAGATGGTGTCACAAAAGGGAATATGAAAATAGAGCGAGAGGTTCCGACCACTTTCATTACTGCGAGCAACCGCCTGCTCATAGTCTTCAATGGAAAAATCTTCTTCAAACTGTACGGCTGTGGGATAGGAGGTATAACGAGGTCCTGTCTGGTTGTAGCGTTTAATCAAATTTTCATCAAAATCTATCGACTGCTCCACTTATAGCTCCTTGGTATTGTGAATGGTTTGGTGAACAACTCGGTTACGCCCGCTCTCTTTGGCTTGATAGAGCAGCTTATCCACCTTGGCAAAAATTTCGTGTGTCGGCAATCCGATCGGTGGTTTAAAACAGAGAGAGCCCGCACTAATGGTCACCTTGAAGCTTGATTGTGCCTCTTTATTAAAATCAGCTTCTTCTACTGCTTGACGAATTCGCTTTGCTAACTGCTGTGCCCCACCTGGTTTTTTATCTATGGTCAACAACGCAAACTCTTCCCCACCCCAGCGGAAGGGTGTCTCTTCAGTGCGAGCTTGCTTTTGCAAAATACTAGAGAGTTGCTTTAACACATGATCCCCTACGGTGTGCCCATAGGTGTCATTAATTTGCTTAAAGTGGTCAATATCAATCACAATCAAGCCCACCCACATATTGTGTCGCTCGGCAAAAGCGAGTGTGCGTTTAAACTCCAAATCAAAAGAGCGGCGATTAGGCAGTCCGGTTAAATGGTCTGAAGTGGCCAAGCGGATAAATTCATCTTCAATTAAATTGAGCAAAACCAGAGACAACTCATCTGAAGCACACTCCATCTGATTAAAATAGGTCAAAATATGCTCCGGATGGTAATCTGCCGCATCTTTTAATGCTTGACGGCCATACTCATGCACTAACCGGTGATTTTCTATAAATTTTTCTTTTTCCTTTGGAGGCAACTGCTCCAACCCTCCATTCTCTAACCATTGCCCTAATAGACACTTAGACTCATCAGCCTCAAATTTAACCTGCCCAGAATTTTTTATCCCCACAGCCAACTGCAAAGCAGCTATTTTCCACATCTGGTGATCCACATAAGGTTTGACCAAAGTTTTAGGCAGGGTCAACCCTAAAAGGTGAAAACTACGCTCAAACCGCCTTAATTCACCTTGCACACTGAGTTGAATGCGCTCACTTTCCTCCATTAGTAGATAAATTGTATTAAAGACTGAAGTGGCCATATCCACCATGTGACAATAACCATGCGCAAGATCCCGAGACTGCATTTCTTCACTTTTCTGAATCAAAAACTGCCGCAGGCGACTTAAAAGCAGGGTCACCTCTGTTTGGTTAAGTCCGCTTTGATACCACTTTAGGGCTTTTTTATACATCAACTGATAAAAGGTATTTGGGTCTGTATTGGTAATGACGGTTTGATAAAGCCCAGCAATAGCCTCTTCAATATTAGGTAAATGGTACTCAATATGGTGCTGGTCCAACCAACCTAAAATATGATTAACAAATTCATCGGTAAACTTGAGAATCTCACCTTGAGCTTCAATCATTTTCTGTCGCTCAACTTCCGAAATGCCTACCATTTCTTGAAAACGGGTTACATTTAACATCGCCTATTTCCTCTGTATCTGCCACACCTGATGAATTTTTGAATTGCGTTGAAAATCTTTGGGCAGGGTTTTACGCGTCAAATCCAACAAATGAAAATCAACTTCCAACACTTTTCTGTCCAACTTAAATTTACGTAAATTTGTCGAAAATATTAACACACCTTCGGGTTTAAGCAAATCAGCTGATTGCTGAATCAATCGTAAATGGTCCCGCTGCACATCCAGTACCGCCTCCATACGCTTAGAGGTGGAAAAGCTAGGGGGATCTAAAAAGATCACATCAAACCGCTCTCTAGGGGCTGTGGATTCAGTGGTCAACCACTTGAGCACATCTTCTTGCTGCAGCCGGTGCTGCTTGTCAGATAAATTGTTCACCCAAAAATTGTGTTGTGCCCAATAGAGATAGGTCTTGGAGAGATCCAAACTTAGGCTACTTTTGCACCCTTGCACTGCCGCCTCCACTGTGGCAGTGGCCGTGTAGCAGAATAGGTTTAGCAAAGATTTCCCTCGAGCCTGCTGTGCCACATATTTCCGCACATCTCGATGATCAAGAAAAACGCCCGTATCAAGGTAGTCGGTAAAATTCACCCGAACTTTGGCGCCATTCTCCATAATCGTATAATACTGCTGTTCTTCTGCCTGCTTCTCATACTGAGCTGTGCCCTTCTGTCGCTCCCGCACTTTATACACTCGCTGCTCACGAGGCACAAAATAGTCATTCACGAACACCTTTTCAAGGGCGGCCAACGCCTCATAGAGCCGTTTTTTCGCTTTGGCTGGATTGACCGTCTTGGGGGCTGCATATTCATTAATAACCAACCAGTTGCCCTGCTCCAAGGTCTGATAAAAGTCAATGGCTAAGGCATATTCCGGTAGATCTGCATCATAGACTCGATAAGCGGAAACCGCATTCTGCTTGACCCAAGACTTCAGTGACTTCAAATTCTTTTTAATGCGGTTGGCAACCATTGTCGCGCCATCTGACTCAATTAAGTCGGGAAAGGTCTCCACCACCTGCATAGGCAACTGCCAACCGCCCTTTAGAGCCGGTTGTCGGAACCACTTTTCCTCAATATCAAACCGTAGTAGCTTACATGCCATTGCGCCATTATTAAAACTATGGCTGCGTTTGGCCTTAACACCTAAGAACATCCCTAATTCAGGATGGCAAGTCAAAATCGCGGCTTGCCAGCCTTGAAACGCATTGCGTAGATATTCTCCCAGTTGACGATAGATCTGCTTCACCTGCTCCTCATCACTGAGTCGCTCCCCATAAGGTGGATTGGTGACCACCAATCCTGGTGTCCAATCGCCCCAACGGCGACCCTGAGCCACCGCCATCTGCTTAATCTCCACCACCTCATCTAACTGGGCGGCATAAAGCGCTGATTCCGCCACTTCAAGTGAACGATGAGAAAGGTCTGAGCCATAAATGGGCGGGATCTCGCCTTTCATCTTTTCATGGCGAAGCTCTGCCTCTTCCACTAACTCTTCCCATAAAGCAGGATCGTGCCCTTTCCAGCGGATAAAGGCCATCTCATTTGCTTTGGACAAAGCCGGTGCTCGATCAGAGGCGATAAAAGCGCCTTCAATCAAAAAGGTAGCAGAGCCACACATCGGGTCATACAGCGTGCCACCTTCTGCCGCAATTTGCGGCCACTGGGCACGGAGCAGAATGGCAGCAGCCACATTCTCTTTTAATGGCGCTTCCACCTGCATGCCTTCACGATAGCCCCTTTGGTGCAGACTATAGCCCGTCATATCTAGGCTTAAAGTGAAATGATTACGATTGAGATGCCCATGAATTCGGATATCTGGGTTGACGGTATCCACAGAGGGGCGTTCACCGAAGTAGTCATTAAAGTAGTCCACCACCCCATCTTTAATGAGCAGCGCGCCATAGTGGGTGTGCTCAATCCCCATGCCTTTACCAGAAAAGCTCACCGCAAAGGTGCCATTGGCATTCAGGTGTTGTTGCCAGTTAATGGACTTTACCAACTTTGGCAGGCTGGACTGCTCTTTGAGTTCCGCCTCCACCAAAGTCATAAAAAAACGGTTGGCTAGCCGAGACCAGAGACAACAGCGATACAAGGTCTCCTGATCCGCCTCAAAGCGCACCCCCCGAGGTTGAGCTTTCGCATGGCTCACACCCAAATCGATTAACTCTTCTTTTAATAACTCACTGATTCCGCTGGGGGCGGTAGCAAAACATTCAAACACTGGCATCTC
>CAYOOU010000053.1:4034-11134 GCA_964405635.1 uncultured Piscirickettsiaceae bacterium | reverse complement strand
TCTGCCCCCTTAAAGTCCCGCAGAAGCTCAAGCGA
Source organism: uncultured Piscirickettsiaceae bacterium (assembly GCA_964405635.1). GTDB lineage: Bacteria > Pseudomonadota > Gammaproteobacteria > Thiomicrospirales > Thiomicrospiraceae > JALUXI01. The sequence continues at coordinate 11,099 of CAYOOU010000053.1, read as the reverse complement.
TTTAATCAGCGCTTCCTTAAAGTCCCGCAGAATCTCAAGCGATTTATTTAGCACTTCCCTAACACACTCACTCATAGCACAACACAATAATTTTATTAAAACTCTCGATACAACTCATGTAAAATAACAATAATGTAAATCCATATTTTTTGACAAGGATAAAACCAGCATGTTTCGTAGAATTATCGGCCTCTTCTCCAACGACCTTTCCATCGATCTTGGCACCGCCAATACGCTTATCTATGTTCGAGACAAAGGCATTGTCCTTAATGAGCCCTCTGTTGTCGCCATTCGTGATAATTTTGATAGCGGTCAGAATTCCCGCTCAATCGTAGCAGTCGGGGAAGGTGCCAAGCGGATGCTCGGTAAAGAGAACAAAAAAATTCAAACCGTTCGCCCGCTAAAAGATGGAGTCATTGCGGATTTTGAAGTCACCGAAAAAATGCTACAGGCCTTTATTCGCAAGGTGCATGAAGCCAAGTTCTTCCAACCTAGTCCTCGGGTGCTGGTCTGTGTTCCTTGTGGTTCCACCCAAGTAGAAAGGCGCGCCATTCGAGAATCAGCAGCAGGTGCGGGGGCAAGAGAAGTTTATCTCATTGAAGAGCCTATGGCTGCTGCAATTGGTGCTGGAAAACTGGTAGATGAACCTAAAGGGACGATGGTCGTGGATATTGGCGGTGGGACAACAGAGGTCGCCACCATCTCTTTAAACGGCATTGTTTGGTCTGACTCTGTTAAGGTGGGCGGTGACCGTTTTGATGACGCCATTATTAAATATGTTCGCCGCAACTACGGCATGGTTATTGGTGAATCCACTGCGGAACGCATCAAAAAAGAGATCGGCACAGCCTACCATGAAGTGGAGCCATCCACTATTGAGGTGTTAGGAAACAATATTGCCGAAACAGCGCCTCGCCGCTTTACCCTAAATAGCAATGAGGTGTTGGAAGCACTGCAAGAGCCTTTGGCTCAAATTGTCAGTGCAGTACGCACTGCTTTAGAAAATACCCCGCCTGAACTGGGTGCAGACATTGCCGAAGAAGGCATCTCTTTAACCGGTGGTGGGGCTTTATTGAAAAACTTGGATACACTCCTCAGTGAGGAGACAGGCGTCCCCGTTTTAGTCGCCGATGACCCCCTCACCTGTGTTGCCCGTGGTGGCGGTATGGCACTTGAGATGATGGATAGAAACGGAGCGATGGATGTTTTCTCATTTGAGTAACCCCCGTACCATTGTTCAGCTTGCTTCTGAAATGCGTCAGGTCAAGGCGGAAAATGCGAGCTTACTAGAGGTGAACGACCATTCTCTAACGCAAAGCTGGCGTGTTTAAGATGCAAGCTGAACAGTCTTGATAGAAGGAGTCTCCGCCATTACCTCTTATAGCTCCTTACCTCAAAAAGAGAGCCATTACTTTCTAATGGCTTTTTTGCTCAGCATCACGCTGATGCTGGCAGATCACTATGGACGCTATACAGACACGCTACGCAGTGCCATTATTACACTAATACATCCTCTGGAGCAAATTGCCAGCTATCCTCATCTATTTTCTCAGTGGCTCACACAGGAGCGTTCAACCTTAGACTCCTTAGCCCTAGAGAATCAAAAGCTCCGCACAGAAAACCTCCTTCTAAAAAGCCAGATTCTCTCCCTCTCCCACTATCAGCAAGAGGCACAACGGCTAGAAAAACTGCTGGGTACCTCTGCCTCACTTAGCAACTATAAAACCCAAATTGCCAATGTTATTTTTTATAGCCATCTTCCGTTATCCCAATTTCTGGAAATTGATAAAGGCAATCTTGATGGCATTCAGCCTCATCAAGCGGTGATTGATGCCTATGGTGTTATGGGGCAAACCATTAATGTCACGCCTTGGAGCAGTCGAATTCTACTGATTACCGATCCAGACCATCAACTGCCTGTACGCATTCGTCGTACGGGCCAACGAGGCATGCTTACTGGCATTGGGCACGATAAAGTAAGACTGGATTTCATCCCCAGTAGCAGTTCAGTAAAAGCGGGCGATCTCATTGAAACCTCCGGCCTAGGCAAAGTTTTTCCTGCTGGTTATCCAGTTGCAGAAGTGACTTCTGTCAAGCCCCTGATAGAATCCCCTTATTTAGAGGTTTTAGCAGATCCTGTTGCCAAAATCAGCCTCTCTTATAAGGTACTGGTGCTCTCAAAACCTAAATCCATGACTGCAAGGTAGGAAACCTTATGAACACTTCCACTCATGCCGCCGCTACCCAAACGCCCCCTAACTCATTGATTATTGGTAGCTACCTACTGGCTATTATCTTAGATGCAATGCTGATCACCTCCCAATATTTTTATTGGTTTCCCCCCATCACTTTGCTTACAGTCCTCTATTGGAGCAGCAACAACCTCTCTGCAACCTTTATCCCATCAGCTTTTATACTTGGGCTACTTTATGACACTCTAAGTGAGAGTTTACTTGGTGTACACGCACTTCTTTTTTCACTGATTCTTTTTTTAATCTTACGCTATCGACTTAGGTTTCGACTCTTTACCCTCGTTCAACAAGCCCTCACTCTCATTCCCTTTTTCTATCTCTATCAAGGATTGCTATGGTTTTTAACTCAGTCTCTATATAACAGCCAAGACCTCACCCTTTGGTTGCTCTCCCCTCTTACACTGCTCTTTTTATGGCCAATAACTGGCATTACCCTGCAAACTCTGTTAGTCAAAGCCACCTAATCACCCATGCCCTACCAAACTCGCCACACCCTACACCATCAAGATCCAGCCAAACAAAAACAGCTCTGCCGTCTTCGGCTATGGATCGCCTTTGGATTTGTGATTTTCTGCTTTTGCCTGCTAGCAGGGCGAATGGCTTATCTACAAATTTTTCACTTCGAGCACTACCACAGTATGGCGGAGGGCAACCGCATTTCAGTTGAGGTAATCCCCCCCATTCGAGGAAAAATTTATGACCGCAACCATATTTTACTTGCCGACAACCAACCCACCTATGCACTGCGATTTACTCGAGAACGCAAAATGGACATTGATGCTGTAGTGGCTCTATTACAAACCCTTCTGCCAAAACTCAACCCTAAAAAATTACACAAATTTGGCCAGCAGATGCACCGCACTCGGGTTTTTAACCATATTACCTCCAACTTTAGCCTAAGTGAACAGCAGGCAGCCATTATCGCCGTCAATAGCTATCGACTCCCTGGTATCTCCCTTACTGCTCGTCTCAAACGATACTACCCTTTTGGCAGTACTGCTGTACATGCCATCGGTTATGTAGGACGAATCAATATGGAAGAACTTGAACAGCTCGACCCGACACTCTACCGAGGCACCGATTCCATTGGTAAAGCGGGCATTGAACAGTTTTATGAAAGCCAACTTCATGGCAAACCCGGTTTGCAATATATTGAGACCAACGCCAAGGGTCGCATTATCCGCAAGCTTAGGGCCGTTCCCCCTCAACCTGGTGAGGATATTCAACTCACCTTAGATATTCGCTTACAGCGCTATGCAGAGTCGCTGCTGGCGGGAAAAAAAGGGGCAATTGTGGTCATGGAACCGAACAGCGGTGAAATCTTAGCCTATGTCAGCCAACCCACTTATGACCCAAATCTATTTGTGGACGGTATTAGTCAAAAGGCATACCTCGCGCTTCTAAGTAACCCCCAAAGACCTCTGATTAATCGAGTCATCAATGGGCAATACCCGCCTGGATCCACGGTCAAACCCTTTGTCGCTCTCGGTGCGATTGAACAAGACATTATCTCGCCTAATAAAAAAATCTTTGATCCAGGTTATATGGAGTATAGTGGTCACCGTTATCGTGACTGGAAGCGCCAAGGACACGGTTTGGTGGATATGGACATCGCCATAACCCAATCCTGCGACACCTACTTCTATAAACTCAGTCTCAAAATGGGGATTGATACCATTCATGATATTCTTTATCCATTTGGCTTTGGTCACCCTACGGGCATTGATCTGCTCCACGAGTCCTCTGGCATCCTGCCCTCACAAGCCTGGAAACATGCCACCAAAAATTTGCCTTGGTATCGAGGTGAAACGGTGATTGCTGCCATTGGGCAAGGGTATATGCTAGCCACCCCTCTACAACTCGCCAAGGCAACCAGTATTTTAGCCAATCATGGACAAATTATTCGGCCACATCTTAATCTTAAAACAGCCACACATTCTGAAGAAAGCACCGATAAATCAACCTCAAACCATACAGAAGCCGGTGAACCACAGATCCCCATTCGTGACATTCGCAATTGGAACAGAGTCATTACTGCCATGACACATGTGATGCACAGCCGATTCGGTACTGCTACCAAATATACCCGTGGTCTCCCCTTCCGTATGGCAGGAAAAACCGGAACCGCTCAAGTATTTAGCCTAAAGGATGCTGAATATGATGCCGAAAACATTAAACAAAGCCTACGTGATCACTCGCTCTACATTGGTTTTGCTCCCGTTGAAAAACCGCAGATTGCCATCAGCGTGATTGTGGAAAATAGCTCTGTTAAAGCTGCTCCCTTAGCGGTTAAAATCGCAAACTACTATTTAACCCAACTGTCCGACAACCCGATTGTGTCACCTAAGAAAAACGGACGAAAAAAGAGATGAAAATTGCCCTTGCCAAAAAACAAAAAGTCTATCGCCCCAATAAAGGCTGGCTGACAAGAATGCATCTTGATATCTGGCTACTGTTGGGCATCATGGCGCTACTCACTTTAAGTGTACTGGTGGTCTATAGCGCCTCCGACGGCAATATGGCTGTGGTAGAGCGCCATATTATCCGTATCGGCTTTGCTTTTTTGCTGATGCTGGCTTTTGCCCAGTTACCCCCTAACATTATGAGTCTAATGACCCCTTGGCTCTTTGGGTTGGGCATTCTGATGCTCATCGCCGTACTGCTCTTTGGTCAAGTGGGCAAAGGGGCACAACGCTGGCTGGACTTTGGGTTTGTCCGCTTCCAACCCTCTGAGCTCATGAAACTGGTGCTACCAATGATGGTGGCTTGGCTCTATGCCCATAACCCCTTCCCCCCTCCAGCCAAAAAACTTCTGCTAGGTGGCGGTATTATTGCACTGACCGCTGGCTTAATTGTTGTAGAACCTGACCTTGGCACCTCACTACTGATTGCCATGAGTGGTCTCTTTGTTCTCTACTTCGCCGGCCTCCCTTGGAAAGTGATTATTGGCTCCATCATTGCTGCCATTGCCAGTGCCCCCATCGCTTGGCAATTTCTACACGAATACCAAAAGCAGCGAATACTCACTTTTCTCAACCCTGAAGCCAACCCATTGGGCAGTGGTTACCATATTATTCAATCTAAAATTGCCATTGGCTCTGGTGGACTGGAGGGCAAAGGCTTTATGGGCAGTACCCAAGCCCACCTAGAGTTTCTCCCAGAGAGCACCACCGACTTTATCTTCTCTGTCTATGCTGAAGAGTTTGGCTTAATAGGCGTTATCGCTCTGCTCACCCTATACACCTTTATTATTGGTCGAGGCCTCTATATCGCCAGCAAAGCTCAGGATAACTTCACCCGCTTGGTTGCCTCCAGTCTCTCTATGACCTTGTTTGTCTATGTATTTGTCAATATTGGTATGGTCAGTGGTCTACTCCCTGTAGTGGGACTCCCCCTTCCCTTGGTCAGCTATGGCGGCAGTGCCATGGTGACTCTTATGATCAGCTTTGGCATTCTAATGTCCATTCACACCCACAAAAAAATGCTGGCAAAATGAGGCCTTTACAGACTCCTGTAAAGGTCTCGACATTCTGTTTTACCGAAAAATATGTTAAATTATCCGCCTCTCGAATCTAAGAAAATACAGGAACCCAAATGAAAACAGCTTTCTCACTCATGCTTACCCTTGGCCTTCTCTTTAGTGCCGCTGTACAGGCCGAAATGCCTCAGTCCGGTGCGGTTAAAGCCTCAGCGGTTCCCGTTCCACATGTGGTGCCTCACCCACCTAAAATTGCCGCTAAATCATACATTCTAATAGATTACGACAGTGGGGCAATACTAGCCAGTAAAAACCCAGATGAGAAAGTAGAGCCTGCCAGCCTCACTAAAATGATGAGTGCCTACATTGTTTACAATGAGCTGAAACAGGGGAATATCCAACTAGGCGATAAGGTAACCATCAGTAAAAAAGCTTGGCAGATGCCAGGCTCTAAAATGTTTATTGAGGTGGGTAAAAAGGTCAAAGTGAGCGACCTAATCAAAGGCATGGACATTCAATCGGGCAATGATGCCACCGTGGCGCTTGCAGAGCATATTGCTGGCAGTGAAGAGACCTTTGTGGAACTCATGAACCGCTACGCCAAAAAGTTGGGGATGGCAAATACCCACTTTGCTAACGCTACCGGCCTACCTAACCCCAATCACTATGCTACCGCCAACGATCTAGCACGATTGGCACGAGCCATTATTCATGACTTTCCTAATCAATACCAAATCTACGCTGAAAAGAAATTCACCTTTAACGGCATTACCCAATACAACCGCAATAAACTATTATGGCAAGACCCAAGTGTGGACGGCCTCAAAACCGGTCACACCAACAGTGCAGGTTACTGTCTAGTCGCCTCTGCCAAGCGAGGCAATATGCGCCTTATCAGTGTCGTACTGGGTACGGACAGCGCCTCAAAACGGGTACAAGAGAGCCAAAAGCTGTTAAACTTCGGCTTCCGTTTCTATGAAACCCACAAACTATTTACTGCTGGTCAGCGTATTATTGAAGCTCGCATCTGGGAAGGCACCCGAGATACAGTAGGACTTGGCCTGACTCAAGACCTCTATATCACCACCCCACGAGGACAATTTAAAGCGGTAACAATCAAAAAAACCATACAACCTGAGTTGATCGCCCCCATCGAAAAAGGACAAAACCTTGGAGAACTTAAGGTAACCTTAGATAACAAATCACTGGCACAGCGCCCACTGGTTGCACTGGATAAAGTGGATCGAGGCTCTTTCTTTAAGCGCCTAACGGATCAAATTAAACGACTGTTTCAATCTCTATTAGAGATGATTGGGCTATAAGAGACCTTTACAT
>CAYOOU010000053.1:0-3934 GCA_964405635.1 uncultured Piscirickettsiaceae bacterium | reverse complement strand
TTTACATAAAATGAATGAACAGAATCAACAAATTGCTTACCTAAATGGCCACTACCTCCCCATAGAGCAAGCCTGCATCTCAACCCAAGACCGAGGCTTTCTTTTTGGGGACGGCATTTATGAAGTGATCCCCGTCTATCAAAAACGCATTTTTGAGTTTGAAGCCCATTTACAACGGCTAAAAAACAGTCTGGCTGCCACCCACATTTCCAACCCTCTGACAGACAGCGAATGGCAACAGCTCTGCCAAACGCTTGTAGATAAGCACCCTTGGGAAGACCAATATCTCTATCTGCAAGTCACCCGTGGTGTACAGATGCAGCGAGACCACTTGCCAGCGGACAATCTCACGCCCACAGTCTACGCCTACACGAATGCGCTCACCCCTCTACCTGAAAAGATTCTCACCCAAGGGATTTCGGTCATCACCCTAGAGGATATTCGTTGGTTACGGTGTGACATCAAAGCCATTACCCTGCTACCCAATATTATGATGAAACTGGCCGCTAAAGAAGCAGGGGCTGACGACGCCATCTTAATTGCCAGAGATGGCACTGTCGCTGAAGGCACCGCCAGCAATGTATTTATGGTCAAAGATGGGGCACTCTATACCCCGCCCACAGACAACAAAATCTTGCCTGGCGTTACCCGAAAGGTGATTAAAGCCATTGCCAAAGCAGAAAAAATCCCTTTATATGAACAGAGCATTTTGCCAGAAGCCCTTGCACAAGCCGATGAGATCTGGCTCACCAGCTCCACCAAAGAGGCACTGCCCGTCACGCAACTTAATGGTCAACCTGTAGGCAGTGGTAAACCTGGCCAAGTGTGGCACACCATTCGCCAACACTATCAAAACTTTAAAATGCAATTTATCCAACAGAATCAACACTAAAAGGGACGCCTTCTATGGACAAGCATACAGATAACAAAAATCCAGAAGAAAAGCTGCCCACCAATGCTCAAAATCCGGATACCAAGGATCTGCACACACCGGATAATGAGTCTTTATATGAATTTCCCTGCGACTTTGAGCTCAAAGCGATGGGCAGGAATAGTGAAGCCTTTGTAGATACGGTATTTGAAATCACTCAAAAACATGTGCCTGGGCTTGAGAAGGATGCCGTTCGCACCAAAGAATCAAAAGGCGGCAAATTTACCTCTATCAATGTCAAATTTACCGCTACAAACTTAAAACAGTTGCACAGTATCTATGCCGACCTTAAGGCTCACCCCGATGTGCTCATGACACTCTAATGCCTGACAATGCTTTAGTTATCCAACACCTAGGTCTGCAGCCCTATCTAGAAACTTGGCAGGCCATGCAAAGCTTTACGCAAAACCGGACTGCCACCACCGTAGATGAACTTTGGGTGGTGGAGCATCCACCCGTTTATACCCAAGGTTTAAACGGCCAAGCTGAACATCTGCTTAACCCAGATCCTCAAATTCCCATTATCCAAACCGATCGCGGTGGACAGATCACCTATCATGGGCCCGGTCAGTTAGTTATCTACTTTCTGATTGATCTAAAGCGTCGTAAACTAGGGGTGCGGGCATTGGTTACCCTAATGGAGCAGAGCCTAATCCAAATGCTAGCAAGCTATGGCATTGAGGCACAAGCCAGAGCCGATGCGCCAGGCGTCTATGTGCAAGGCAAAAAAATTGCCTCTCTCGGGCTCAAAATTAAAAAACAGGGCAGTTATCACGGCCTGGCTTTGAATATTGATATGGATCTCTCCCCCTTTCAAGCTATTAACCCCTGTGGCTTGTCTGGCATGGAGATGACGCAACTCATTCACCATGCTCCTAAATCCTCTCTCGTAGAAGCCCAGCAGCGTTTGCTTCAAGTGATTCAAACAAAAATTACCACCCTATCAACAAATGGATTCAAACAATGACTGCACCCAATTACCAAGAAATTCCACTGGATCAAATTAAACCTTCTAAAAGCTTAAAACAAAAAAATGCCGAGCTACCCAAAGGTGCCTATAAAACCAAATCCCTAAAACACCGTCCCGACCCCAATGCCCCAAAGCTGAAAAAGCCTCGTTGGATAAAGGCGCAACTACCCAAAGCAAAAGACCTGCCGAGAATTAGTGAGATAAAAGCTATTTTGCGGGACAATCAGCTCAATACCGTTTGCGAGGAGGCTTCCTGCCCTAACCTAGGCGAGTGCTTTGGTCACGGTACCGCCACCTTTATGATTATGGGCGAAATCTGCACCCGAAAATGTCCTTTTTGCGATGTGACCCACGGTCGCCCTCGCCCCCTTAACCCTCAAGAGCCCGAACATCTGGCAAAAACCATCTTACAGATGCAACTCAAGTATGTGGTCATTACCTCGGTGGACAGAGATGACCTGCGAGATGGCGGAGCAGCCCATTTTGCCAGCTGTGTACAGCAGGTGCGAACGCACGCCCCCAACACCCGTATTGAAATTTTAGTGCCCGACTTCCGTGGCCGCCTCACGGTTGCACTTAACACCCTTGCAGAGACACCCCCTGATGTACTTAACCATAATTTGGAAACTGTGCCTCGCCTCTATGAAGAGGCTCGCCCTGGCGCTGACTACCAAGCTTCTCTTGATCTGCTCAAACGCTATAAAGCCATGCGGCCAGAAGTGGTCACCAAATCAGGTCTTATGGTCGGGTTGGGTGAAAGCATGGATGAGCTGTTGCAAGTGATGCAAGACCTGAGAAATCATGATGTAGAGATGCTGACAGTAGGACAATATCTACAACCCAGTAACTACCATTTATCGGTAAAACGATATTGGCCCCCTGAAGCGTTTGAGCAGGTGGAAAAAGCAGGGTATGAAATGGGCTTTACCAATGTGGCCGCAGGCCCAATGGTTCGCTCCTCTTACCATGCTGATATGCAGGCAAAGGCTCTTTAAAAAGCCCTCCATCACCCCCATAAACCCTCTATTCAAATTTTGGGAGGAAGCAAAATGAACCAAATTCATCGATTTTTGTTTAAAGATTTTGATATTCGTGGTGAGCATATTCGCATTACCAACGCTTGGCAGGAGATGATAAAAGATCGCCACTACCCTGCCGTGCTCACACAGTTTTTAGGCGAACTGACAGCCATCTCTGTGATGCTGGCCAGCGGCATTAAACATAAAGGCAAGCTGACTCTGCAGATGATGGGAGAAGGCCCCATTACCCTGCTGGTGGTAGAGGTCACTCATGACCTAAAAATTAAAGGGGTTGCCAAAACCAAAGGAATGCTCAAGGATGAGGCCACCCTAGAGGAACTGCTGGGCAGTGGGCAAATTTTGGTCACCTTGGAAAATGAGGACACCAATACCCTCTACCAATCCTATGTGCCTAGAGAGGGCAAAACCGTGGCAGAGGCTTTTGAGACCTTTATGACCCAATCAGACCAGTTGGAAACAAAGCTCTGGTTGACGGCCGATACCCAAGCAGCGGCAGGCCTCTTGCTACAAAAAATGCCAGAGACCGATAAACAAGACCCTGACGCTTGGAATCGCATCACCCACTTAGCTTCAACGGTTAAGCCAGAAGAGCTTTTAACCCTCGAGGCCAGCGAGCTACTGCATCGCCTCTTCCATGAAGAGACGGTAGAACTGTTTACGCCTCAAGAAGTCGCCTATGAATGTCCTCACGATAAATCTAAAATTGATGCCATGCTGCTGAGCCTAGGGCGAGAGGAGGTCAATGCCATTTTGGAAAAAGAAGGGGAAGTGGTGATTCACAATGAGCTATGCAATGTGCATGAACGCTACAACAAAGCGGATATAGAAGCCCTCTTTGCAGCGGCAGAAAATAGCGCAGAGGCTACAGAGTCGTCCACTAAGCAATAAAGGGAACAGCATAACTCTTTGATAACTGGCTAAACCTTTTTGCTGAATTTGAAAGCAAAATCTGTTTTAAAACCTAAAACCCCCTAGGGAAGCGCTGATTAAATC
>CAYOOU010000052.1:0-11205 GCA_964405635.1 uncultured Piscirickettsiaceae bacterium | reverse complement strand
AGGGTTAAATTAATCACTAGAGCGCTTTGCACTAAAAGGAACCAAGCCATGACAATTATGAGTATGCAATCTATTAACCCCGCTACGGGCGAACTACTTAACGAGTTCGACATCTGGGATGAACCCACCCTACAAGAGGTCTTGAAACAAGCCGGCTTTATGTTCCCGCAATGGGCCAAAGAGACCCCTTTAGAAGACCGCTGCACGCTACTCAAACGAGTAGCTGGCGTGCTTCGAGATGACGAAGATCTGCTGGCAGAGCTCATTACCTTAGAGATGGGCAAGCCGATTGACCAAGCCAAAGCTGAAATAGAAAAATGTGCTTGGGTGTGTGAGTTTTATGCAGAACATGCCGAAGCCTACCTAGCCGATGAGGTGGTAGAAACCGAAGCCCATAAAAGCTTTGTCTCCTTCCACCCTCTGGGCGTGATTCTAGGGGTGATGCCTTGGAACTTCCCCTTTTGGCAAGTCTTCCGATTTGCCGCCCCCACCTTGGTTTCTGGCAATGTGATTGTACTGAAACACGCCTCCAATGTGCCGCAATGTGCCCTTGCCATTGAAGAGGTGTTTCGCAAAGCTGGCTTCCCCGACTTTGTTTACACCAATTTAATGATTACAGCGAGACAAGTCGAAAGCGTCATTCGCCACCCAGTGGTTAAAGGCGTTTCCCTCACCGGCTCTGAGGCCGCAGGCCGAAAAGTGGCTGCTGTGGCGGGCTCCGAACTGAAAAAATGTGTGCTGGAGTTGGGCGGTTCCGATCCGTTTATTGTCTCAGAGACCGCCGATATGCAACGCACCATTGAAAATGCCGTGGTGGGTCGATTCCAAAATATGGGGCAAAGCTGTATCGCTGCCAAACGCTTTATTGTCGATCAAACCATTGCCGACGACTTTACACAAGCCTTTAAAGAGGCAGTCGAAACCCAGTTTGTGGCGGGTGATCCACTCGATCCCAATACGACGCTCGCTCCAATGGCACGGCAGGATTTGCTGGAAGAGCTGCATGAACAGGTGATGAAGTCTGTAGAGTTGGGAGCCCAAATTGTCACCGGAGGCTATCAGCTCGATCGCCCAGGTAGCTACTACGCGCCCACCATTCTTACCAATGTCTCTAGCAATATGCCCGCTTATAACGAAGAGCTATTTGGTCCCGTGGCCACCATTATCAAAGCCTCCGAGCCGGCTCACGCCCTAGGCATTGCCAATAGCTCTCGCTTTGGCCTAGCCGGCTCGATCTGGACTGATGACCTCGCCACAGGTGAGACCATGGCGCGAGGCCTAGATTCTGGTGCCTGCTTTGTTAACCATATCAGCTTCTCCGACCCAAGAATGCCTTTTGGGGGCATCAAAGACTCAGGCTATGGCCGAGAGCTCTCCTACTACGGCATGCGAGAATTTTGTAATATCAAATCTATCTGGATTGACAAATGAATCTACTCTGGCTCACCCTGCAAGACCTCAAACAGCCCAAAATCTTGATTCGGCTTTTTATCCCCTTTATTGCCGGGATTATTCTCGTCTCACTGATGGGCTATGGTCTATTTGGACTCTTTCTCACCAGCGATATGGTCACCCAAAGCCCAATGGTGCAGAACTTACAACTGTGGGAACAGCAAGCGGAGCAGAGCTTAGCATCTATTCCGCTCATTGGTGGCCTATTGCTCTGGCTAATTGGCGCGGTAGTGGCGGTGGTGGCTGGCATTTTAGGGATTCTAATTGGCAGCTATCTGGTGCTACTCTTTGCCATGATAATCACCGGCTTTATGACCGACAGCCTAGTCAAAGCGGTGCATGACCTGCACTACCCCAATGTTGCTTATGAAGGGCATGGCTCAACCCTAGGCATGATTTGGGAAGTGGTCAAGTTTGGGGGCTGGATGCTACTGCTTATGCTCCTCACCCTGCCCATGCTGTTTATCCCGCTATTCAATATCGTCTGGTTTTGGCTGATCGGATTTCTCTTTTTCCGCTTCTCCGTAATTGCCGATGTTGGTCAAATCATACTATCCGAGCAGCAATATCAACAGGTTAAACCTATCACCAACTGGGAAATCACCCTACCTAACGCTATACTCTACAGCCTCAGTGTCATTCCCATTCTTAGCTTTTTTGTTCCTGTACTGGCCGTTATCGCCACCGCCCATTATGGCTTTCAAAAACGACAACAGGAGGTCTAACCATGCCCTATGCTTACCAAGAACACTACACCGTCGAAGATTACCTGCGATGGGAAGGCGACTGGGAACTGATTCATGGCATGCCCTATGCCATGTCTCCCGCCCCTACCTTGCGTCATCAACGACTAGAGCGACAATTACTCCTACAGTTAGCCAGTTCATTGCAAAGCTGTCCTAATTGTGAAGTGTTGGCAGAAGTGGATTGGCATGTCAATTCTGATACCGTGGTACAACCCGATCTGGTGATCACCTGTCATCAAGAAGAAGGGGCTTATCTTCAACACCCCCCACACACCATTATCGAAATTCTCTCCCCATCGACGGCAAAGCGAGACAAAGTCCTAAAATATGAACTCTATCAACAGGCGGGCGTCCTTTATTACCTGCTGGTTGACCCGGAAACCCAAAGTGTCAAAATTTTTCAAAACCAAAACGAACACTATGTGCTCATAGAAGAGATGCCCAAAACTTGGAAAATCCAGATCGACGGTTGCCCAATACAACTCAACTTTACCCAAATTTGGGCCTCTCTTTAGAAGTGAACACCCCTGTTATTCAGTGCCGCTCCATCCAAAAAACCTTTGGCGAAGGGTCTGCCCAGGTGCAAGCTCTGCAAGGGGTGGATTTGACTATTTATGAGCAGGAATTGCTCATGATTGTGGGGCCTTCTGGCTGCGGAAAAACCACTCTGCTTTCAGTCATGAGTGGGTTGCTGGAAGCCGACAGTGGACACTGCTGGATCTTAGACGAAGACATGCTCACTTTAAGTGAGAATGAAAAAGCCCGATTTCGCCAAAAACATATCGGTTTTGTCTTTCAATCATTCAACCTTTTTCCCGCACTCACCGCACTGGAAAATATCGCTGTCCCCTTAATTGTTCAAGGCATGGATTACGCAAAAGCCATACAACAAGCCAAACCTTTTCTCGATTCCGTAGGATTGTCTGAGCGACAAGACCTCACCCCATCACAGCTCAGCGGTGGGCAACAGCAAAGGGTGGCCATTGCGCGTGCCCTTGTGCACCACCCCAAAATTGTGATTTGCGATGAACCCACCAGCAGTTTAGATCATGCCGCAGGGCAAAAAGTGCTCTCTCTACTCAAAAATGTTGCACAACAGCATCAAGCAACCTTAATTATTGTGACCCACGACAACCGTATTTACCATTTTGCAGATCGGATCGCTCAAATGGAAGATGGTCGTATCTTAAAAATAGAAAAGGATTACGATGAAAATATATAGCTGGTTTCTACTCGCCATTATTGGAGGACTGACAGCTCTAGGCGCGATTCTTTATGGAGAAATGCCGCCGCCTGTGGCACACCCCATCTCCACCCCCAAACTGCCTTTTACCCACTTTATCTATGGCGTCGGTGTGGTTGAACCTCAGTCTGCCGATTTAAAAATTAATGCCCCAAGCCATGGCATTATCCGTCAGGTGTTTGTTAAACCAGGTGACCCTGTGGCTAAGGGAGACCCCCTATTTAAACTGGATGACCGGAAAATTCTTGCCCAACTGCAGGTCGCCAACCAAACCATACATCTAAAACAGCAAGCGCTGCTAACCGTTCAGCATCAAGCCCTTCTTTTAGAAAAGTTAAATCAACAAATGCCCGAAGCCGTCAGCAAAAAATATTTACTCAAAAGCCAAGATGCCGAAAAAGAGGCACAAGCTGAACTTGCGCTGGCTCAGGCTCAAAAACAGGCGCTTCTCACCGAGTTGTCGCTCACACGCATTACCGCTCCCATTGATGGACAAGTGCTCTCCATTAACTGCCATAAAGGGCAAAACTCCAGCAGTTGTCTCCAACAGGGGGTGCTCGTTCTCGGTAGCCAAGCACTGAATCTTCGGGTCAATATCGATGAATATGATGCCAGCAACTTCAACCCCAAGGGGGCCGCTATCGCTGAAGCTCAAGGTCATTCGCAACTCAAACTGCCCCTAACCTTCCTCTATATTGAACCTCAATTAAAGCCTAAAACCGTGCTCACGGGCAGTCCCACCGAGCGAACCGATACGCGAGTGCTACAAGTGCTGTATCAACTGCCATCCCACACCTTTCCACTTTATGCAGGACAACAGATGGATGTTTACATCCAACGGGCGCAATAACAGATATGGATAAGCTTGCCATAAAAATGCTCTGGGGAGATAAGACCAAAGTGGCCGGACTCTTAATCAGTCTCAGCTTCACCGTCTTTTTAATCACCTTTTCTATGGCTTATTTTGCGGGCTTCATGACGCGAGGATTTGCACTCATCTCTGAAAATGGTACTGCCGATATCTGGGTGATGGATCCTGCCGTTACCTCAACTGAAATGACCACCAACCTCTCCTACCGTGCGGTTTCTCGCATTAAAAATATTGAAGGCGTCGCTCAAGCGGTGCCTTTGCTGCTCGATGAAATTAAAGTCCGCTTTCCCAGTGGTCACTTTCAGGCCTTCCAAATGATAGGGGTGGATAATCGCTCACTGGCAGGTGTGCCTCAACCTGAACATGGCTCTATCACTCAGCTTAGAGCGCCTGGTCGCATTATTGTGGATGCCGGTGGCACGACTGATAAACTGCTCACCCCAATTCAAGACCAATGGCCCTATGATGGCGCGCACCTGCAAGCGCCCATGCGAACCTTAGCACCAGGCGACACGCTCATTGCCAATAACTTCAAATTAACTGTGGCAGGGGTCAGCCATACCATTGGTCGCTTTCCACCTCGCCCCCTACTCTACACCACCTATGACAACGCCATTCAAATGGCCCCCAGCAATACAAGTCAAACAACCTTTGTCATGGTGAAAGTTCAACCTGGCGTTTCTCCCAAACGGGTTGCGGATCGCATCAATAGCCAAACCCCATGGCGTGCCAGAACGCAAGATGACTTTAAAAAAGACACCATTCTCTGGTACCTCATTAACTCAGAAGATGTGGGCGATATGCTCTCTATGATTAGCCTAGCGGTTATTGTTGGCTTTGGGTTAACAGGGATTTTATTGTTTATGTTCACCTATGAAAACCTCAAACAATTTGCCACCCTAAAAGCCATTGGGGCCCTCAATGATCAACTGATTCGGATGGTTTTTGTGCAAATCCTTGTGGTGACATTCATTAGCATTGGCATAGGGTTGGGCGTGTGTGCGCTAACTGGCACACTCACCTCTACTTTGATGCAATACCCCTTTAGAATGATGTGGTTCACCCCCGCCATTGGCATTTTAGGGGTTATGTTAATCAGCTTTGTCGCCGCCTGGATCAGTATCCGTCCCATTCTAAAAATGTCACCCGGTATTGTCTTTGCAGGGCGCTAGTCAGCCCCCTTCTAGCCCGTACCGTATTTGACTCTTAAATTACCAACGATAAAACCATTCAAAGAGTTCTGTCAAAAGTAGGTGGTTTAAAAAATGTATGATCTCTCCAATTTCCTTACTTTTTGAGCGTACATAACCTTACTATGCTAAAATTTTAAGTTTCTATACTCAGATTTTTTCAGTTGGAGTTTCGCAATAATGCACTCAATGAGTTTACGCCTTAAAATTGGCCTCTTTATCTCTGCACTGTTTGTCATTGCACTCACCAACACCTCTCTTGTTTATGTCCTCGATCACTTCAGTGAATCCAAAAGCCACTGGATTTCTCGTTCCAACCAGATCATTCTCACTGCACAACGCTTTTTAGGTACCATGAAAGACGCTGAAACAGGACAGCGGGGCTACCTTATTACTCACGATACCCGTTACCTAGAGCCATACCACAACGGGCTTGCCAATGCCAAAACCGAATGGCAAAAGCTTTTTGAACTCACACAAACAAATTCCCAACAAACACAAACCCTCAGCCAAATCAAAACACTGATGGAAAGAAAATTCAAAGAGATGGCTCAAACCATCACGCTCCTTGAAGCGGGCAAACAAGAAGCCGTGCTCAAAACCGTCAAAAACAATGAAGGCAAGCAGGTGATGGATGAAATCCGAAAGTTGCTAACAAGTTTTCTATCAGACGAAGAAATTTTTCTACAAAAGCAAAAACATGAATACAACATTCAAAGAGCCCAGGTCCAGTCTCTTATGTTCTTTATGATGATCGTCTTTTTCTTTATGGCCATCCTCACATTTGTCTTCCTTAACAAAACACTCTTTGCTCCTTTTAACACCCTGCTTATCACCGCTAGAAAAACCGAGCATGGCGTTAAAGCCAATGTGGACGATTTGGTACCCAAAGATGAAATGGGTTACCTCATATCTAGCCTGTACAAAATGAATGAGATCGTCATTCAGCGCACACAAGAGCTATCTTTCAAAGCACTCCACGATGACTTAACACAGCTTAAAAATCGTCAAGCATTTGAAAAAGACCTACCTGAAGCTCTGAATGAAGCCAACAAAAATCAAACGCAACTCGCACTTTGCTTCCTAGATCTAAATAAGTTTAAACCGATCAATGACGAGCTAGGACATGACTTTGGTGACGCTGTATTAATCGAAACTGCCAATAAACTCAAACAGGTCACGCGCAACAATGATATTTACCGCATTGGAGGTGATGAATTTATTATTATTCTTAAAAATATTCACAGTCCAACAGAAGCTGAAAGCTTTGCCAACCGCCTAATTTCAGCCTTTAAAGAACCGTTCACCATAAAAGATAAAACCCTAGAAATTGGCATCAGTCTAGGTATTGCCCTCTACCCTAAAGACGCCCAAGACATTCAAACACTTCTCAAGTTAGCAGACTCTGCCATGTACAAAGCAAAAAAAGGGAAGCACTCCACCTATCGGTTCTTTGCAGACGATATTGCCTCTCCAACAAATCACCCACCGTCTTCAAACAGTTAGAATATTATTCAGACCAACACTTACAACTTGCTCTTTTTAACTTTTGTGCGCTTTGTCTGCTTTTTCGCCAACTTCTTTTTATGCACCTTTTTCTTGGCTTTTTTAGGTTTACCAATTTTGGTTTTGGGTTCTAGGCCTTTGATTTTGGCGACGGGAAGTTTTTGTTGTAGGTGGTACTCAATCCTCTGCATATTTTTGACATCAAAGGGAGCAACGAGGTTGCAGGCGATGCCTACCTGGTGGCCTCGTCCTGTGCGGCCGATGCGGTGAATGTAAATATCGCCTCTAAAGGGGATATCAAAGTTAATCACATGGGTGATATTGAGCATATCTAATCCACGCGCAGCGACATCGGTGGCCACCATGACCTTGACCTTGCCGCTTTTAAAGCGTTTGATTCGTTCCATGCGCTTGGCTTGCACAAAATCACCGTGCAGCACTTGAGCGGAAACATTTTGACTCTGTAGCCATTCGGTGAGCTCAATCGCCCGCTCTTTTTTATTGCAGAACACCAGCGCACTTTGACAACTTTCGTCCTCAATCAGCGCTTTGAGCAGTTGTTGTTTATGGGGAATGTCATCAGCAAAGTAGTTGAACTGCTGCACATTGTCTGACTTTTGATTAGGGGCAGAAAGCTCTATCTCTACAGGCTCCTCCAAAATCTCTTCGGCAAAACTCCGTACCCCTGCACCAGCCAAAGTGGCGGAAAAGAGCGCTGCTTGAAAGTCTCCTGGAATGACTTCGATCAGAGACTTCACATCAGGGCCTTGCCCCATATCCAGCATGCGGTCGGCCTCATCAATCACTACCATCTCCACTTGTGAGAGATCAAGGTCTTCATTGGCCATAATATTCAGCAACCGCCCAGGGGTGGCCACTAAAATATCAAAGGGGTCTTCTAGCCGCTTGAGCTGTTGCGCCTGATTAAAGCCGCCAGTGACCACCACTGAATTAAACTCTAAAAATTCACCCAGCTGCTTAACCACCTTGTGCGTTTGAAATGCCAATTCTCGAGTGGGGGCCAGAATCATAATTCGAGCTGAGGTAGCTCGAGCGGGGTTATCAATGAGGTATTGCAAGGCTGGCAAGACAAAAGCGGCGGTTTTACCCGTGCCGGTTGGTGCGCCTGCCAATAGATCTTTGTGTTCCAATAAAACCGGAATGGCCGCAGCTTGAATGGGCGTAGGTTTGGCGTGGTGTTGGTTTTTTAGCGCTTGTAACAGCCGCTCATCCAAATCCATCTCTTCAAAACTTTCTACAAAATCCATCTCTAATTCTGTTTCCACATTTGAATCCTCGGTTTGAAGGTTAATCTCCATACATTGCTTCCTATTCATCTACTACCAGTTCATAACACGGGGTGTAATCTCCGCTGATTTTCATGCGTTTTTGCTCAACAAATTTTCGCAACAAGGTGTCTAAAGCGGCGATAATCTCTTTATCCCCATGAAGCTTAAAAGGCCCATATTTTTGCACACGCTCAATCGCATCCGTCTTCACATTCCCCGCCACAATGCCGGAAAAAGCTCGCCTGAGCTCTCCAGCCAACTGATGCGCTGGCTGGTTTTTGTATAGATTTAAAGCCGCCATATTTTCATGAGTGGGCTCAAAAGGGTGTTGTAACGCTTCAGGGATATAGAGATTCCAGTTAAAATAGTAAGCATCACTCGTCGCTTTACGATACTCATGCACATAGGCAAGTCCCCGCTTTATCGTGCGCGCCACCTCAGCCGTATCTTCATTGATTACCTGCAATCGCTCAAAGGCTGACTCACCAATGGTCACCTGCAAAAAAGTTTTAACCATTTCAAAATAGTCCGCATAAGCAGCTGGCGCTGTCAACACGACAGGAAAGGGGATGTTTTTGTTAATGGGGTGCAACAGCACACTGAGCAGATAGAGCAGTTCTTCCATCGTGCCTGGCCCGCCTGGGAAGATAATAATGCCATGACCAATCCGCACAAAGGCTTCCAAACGCTTTTCAATATCGGGAAAAATCACCAATTCATTAACAATAGCATTGGGGGCTTCAGCAGCAATAATCCCTGGCTCGGTAATGCCTAGATAACGGCCATTGGGATAACGCTGCTTGCCATGCCCCAACACTGCACCTTTCATCGGCCCTTTCATCGCACCCGGACCGCAACCAGTACAAATATCTAAGTTACGCAGTCCCAGTTCATAACCGACATGCTTGGTGTATTTATACTCTTCTATCGAAATAGAGTGTCCCCCCCAGCAAACCACAATATTGGGGGCAACGCCTGGTTTGAGAATATTGGCATTACGGGCAATATGAAAAATCGCATTGGTAATGCCAAAACTGTCATTCAGATCAAACTGTCCCGAATCGACAATTTTATTTTTGTTATACACCAAATCCCGAATCACCGCGGTAAGATGCTCTTGCAGCCCCACAATCATTTCACCATCTACAAAAGCTTGCTCAGGTGGATTTGACAATTCAATCTGTAGCCCGCGTCCTTTGGCTCGCACATTGATATGAAAGTCGGGGTAAGCCTCCATCAACGCCTTACCACTGTCCTCTTTCGACCCAGTGTTCAATACTGCCAGCACACACTGTTTCAGCAACTGGTTTAATACTGGCGACTCCTGCTCACTGAGTAGCTTTGCTTCCTGCTGAGAGAGGATCTGCAACAGCCCTGAAGGTCGAATCAGAACTTTTTCCCGCAAACTATTCATATATAATACTTCCAACTAAATCTTATAGTTTGTTGGTAACTGACTCGTTACATATTTTGTTGAGACACACTTATGGCTTCCAAAAGACCCTATGAAGATGGCTTTTTAATCGCTCTTATTATACTGGCGATTACCGGACTGATTTGGCTATTTGCCCCCTTTTTGCAGGCACTGTTTTTTGCTGCCATTCTCGCCACTGCCACCTATCCGCTGTATGAAAAGTTTCTGCCAAAGCTGCACAATGACCCCAATAAAACGGCCATTGTAATGAGTCTGATGGTGGTGGTGATTCTGATTCTGCCCCTCACCTATCTACTCACTGTTGCCAGTATTGAAGTGGGACAAACCTATGGCAAAGTACAAACCTGGATGGCAGAGCAAGACCGCGGCAGTTTGGTGAGCTTTAACCGTAGCATAATGGACGGGTTGGGGCTTCCCAGTGATATTCAGCTACAGATTGCCCAACAGATCGAGCAGAATGCCGAACCGATTCTAAAATTTGGACAGAAAGTGATTGTCGGGCTGGTGCAGGGCATTATTGGCAGCACCTCCTCTTTTATCACCTTTGTTGCTTTAGCGGTGTTCGCCCTATTTTTCTTCTATCGCGATGGCAAAACCATTAGCCACCATTTAAAAGTGCTTTCCCCGCTTGAGAATGTGTATGACACCATGTTGATGCAACGCTTTTCAGAGCTCTCCGGCACCCTGCTTCTCTCCATTCTTAGCATTGCTTTTCTACAAGGGCTCACCTTTACCCTCGTAGCACTGTTTTTAGGGCTGCCCGCCCTCTTTATTGGCTTGGCGGTAGCAATCGCCTCCTTTATCCCCATTGTGGGATCTGCTCTGGTTTGGATGCCACTGACGGTGTTTAGCTTGGTCAATGGCCACTACACCGATGCGGTGGTGCTAGTGATTGCGGGGGCTTTCATTAACGGTTTTCTTATTGATAACCTCGCACGCCCTATGATTATGCAGAAAATTGCCCGAGCCTACTGCCACGGCCGCACCAGTTCTCAAGTAACCGAACACACCCTACTGACTGTGCTCTCCACCTTTGCCGGCCTAATTCACTTCGGTATTCTCGGCCTCTTTTTCGGGCCCGTGATCGCCGCTATGGCCATCGCCATTTTTGAAGTCTATGAGCACAAAAATCATCATATTTTGGATAGAAGTTAAAAAATCCCCAGTCCTGCTAAGCCTTACAGGCTTTTTTTGCAGGCAGGACTGGGGATTTTGGCCAATTTTTCGGTTTTTTTAAGAAAGTGCTTGATTAAGTCATATGCTCTGTAATGAAGGCAGCGGCGTGGAGCTGCTCCCACTCGTTTTTGGCTGTAGAAGCCATTAGCGAAGAAGGCTGATGAGCGAGCCAATGTTTGAGCGAAGCGAGTTTTGGCTCACCCGCATTCGAGCTTACGGATTCACAGCAAAAAATGCTTGGGGTGCAGATTCGTGCCGCTGCCTTGGCTATTTCTGATTTAATCAGCGCTTCCTTAA
>CAYOOU010000051.1:0-11262 GCA_964405635.1 uncultured Piscirickettsiaceae bacterium | reverse complement strand
ATCAAACACCAGCGCACCACGGCGGGTTTTGCCGTGCATGACAGCAAAGCCGTGGGGTATGCCTAACACCCAAAGGGTTGTGGCGGCTAGACCATAGGCAAGGTAGTTACCGTGATTTAAAAAATCATTGGCAGCATCGGTGGCTTCAAAATCTCGTTGAAATGTTTGTTCTGTCTGATAGGCAGCAAACTTGTAGAGCTGTTTTGTAAATTGGGCTTCTGCAAGCAGGAGATCGCTAACACTGGCGGCAGATTGAATACGATTTTGAAATTGAGCAATGGCTTGCTGCAGGACTGGGGATTCTGGCAAAAATCCTGCAATTTTAAGTTCTTTATCTTTAGACCAAATATTTATGAGGTATTCTATGCGTTTGCGTTGAAACTGCTTGGCAATCATTAAGCGTTTTTCTTCATCAAACCAAAATTTTAGCCAGTTTTGTACATACGCTGTTGGACGATATTCACTTTGAGGAGAGAGCCATTCTATTTCATTGGCACTGATTAAAGGCGTGCCCCCTGCGCCACTAAAGCCGATCATCACACCTGCTTGTGCAAGCATTCTCACGGCAGCTTGGGTAATGGAAGTCCCTGTGCCCAGCAAAATACAAGTGGTGTTGGCAATCGGAATATTCCAATAGCATTTTTGACTGCCTTCATCGGTAAGATAGAGTACCCGCCCCTCTTTTTGCATCACTCTGCAGTGTTGCAAATAGTAAATATTCGCTCGCTTGGAGTGCAAAATAGCGGTTAAGTCTGTCAAAGGTTGCATCCTATCTTCCTCGTTTTTACTGGAAATATTGACCTCAGTATAGAGGTTCAAAAGACTCTTTAATAGGGCTCAATCTCTTTAACGCGACGGGGTTTGTCGCATTAATTCGCCTGCAAATCATAGAATTAAAATTTTTCTCCGCGCATCTTGAAAAAAAATATACCATCCCTAAATATGAAATTGACAGAAAAACATCTATCCAGTTGATTTAAAAAGCGTTATGGAGGTGCATTATGAGCTTAATTGTTAGAAGTTTTGATCCTTTTAAAGAGCTTCGTGAGCTTGAACAGCGTTTTGCTCAGTTACAACCCAAATTGGCGAGCGATACCAATGTAACCAGTTTTTTGCCTGCAGTCAATACACGAGAAGATGAGAAAAACTACTTCATTGAGATTGATCTGCCCGGGGTTGCAAAAGAAGACATAAATGTAGAGCTTAACGAAAATAAACTGACTGTTTCAGGTGAGCGTAAAACCCGTGAAGAGGTGAAAAAAGAGGACTACTATTTAGTGGAGAGCACTTTTGGCAAGTTCCAGCGTACCTTTACGCTACCTGAAAATGTCGATGTAGAACACATTGAGGCGAAAGAGAATAATGGTGTTTTGGAAATTGTCATTCCAAAAGTGAATAACCCTGAAGTTTCAAAGCGCATTGAAATCAAGTAACCCATAGGGTTTCATGGATAAGAAAGCGGCCATTGCGCCGCTTTTTTTAGCCTTGTACTTTTTGAGCCTCGGCTTCTGGCACTCGCAGTGCAAGCTGTGCTTTGGCATAACTTAAATCTTTCACATCTTCATACCGCATAGGGGCTTTACCCTGCTGAATCTCAGCAGCCAATTCCGTCACGGCAACTTTTAGGTTATCTAAATACAGTAACCAGCTATTGGCGCCCATAGGATAGCTTTCTGATGGTATTCGACCTTCTTCTCGAGCCTTTTCAGCTTTTTGCTCAATTTTTTCTATCTCTTTGGCAAAGTCTTTTACCGATGAGACACCTTCCAGCAAATTCCCTTCAGCAACAACCACCTCAAACTTCACCCCTTCGGCATTAAGCTGTCCATAGCCTAGCCCGGCCACCTTCTCAAGAATGTCATTTTGATCCGCTTTATTTCTATCAGGGAATAGGTAGGTAGCCAGTTGAGGGGCTTTTAGCGTCTCGCCCATGAGATCCTTAATGGTCGGCTTCCCAGTTTTATAATCCAATAGCAGTGTTTCCCCCATAATGCTGTCTACACGGTCCACCTTAATTTGAAACCGCAAGCCGGCAATTTCAATCTCTTTTTCCTGTTCGGTATGCAACACCTTAAAGCTGGGACGTGCTTTTTCTAACTGCAACCAATCATAAATCAGTTGGTGTAAACGGCTCCGCTCCAGATCCAAATAGTGCTGTGCAAACTGCTCTTGAAAAGGCGCCAAAGCTTCATCTAGTCGCTGTGCTAACTCATCATAAAGCGCCTCATCGGTCATCGCCAGCAACGCTCCTTGCGTGCGATGGGTGAGCCAAAACCTTTCCAAAACTTCATGCACAATCTGTCCTTGGAAATTGGCTTGTATCCCCTCTTCCACCGGCTGCAAGCCATACCGAGCCCCCAAACGATAGTCCAAAAATGCCATTAATGGACATTTTCGGTGGGCATCTAGCACCCCCGTTCCCCCTGCCACAGTGGTGCCTTTGGCAATCTCTAGGGCTTGGTCATCAACCACATACTCTAAAGGCGCCGCCTGTTGCTGTTGGTGCACCAAAAGGGTTTGATAGCGCAACGGTTCATAGCGCTGAGCAGACGCAAACGCTTCTGTCTGCAGCAATGGGGAAATTAAATACTCTGCCGAGCCAATCTGCTGAGCATAGCTCCAAACTGAAACTGGAGCACTGTTAAGCAGCCGTTGGGTCACCTGCACCGCATAGTCATGCTCTTTTTGTGCCGTACTGCGTGGCAGATGGACCTTCATCTGCAGTGGCATGGGCAGAAATGGATTGGGTTTGGCAGGACGAGGCCACACCTCATCTTGCATACCCAGCACCCACAGAGCATCAAAGGTTTGCCCCCCCGCTTCCAGAATCCCCATCAACTGAATGGGGGGGGTCCCTAAGGTCTCCACCTGAAATAGGGTCTCTGCCAGTTGACGCTGCAATAAGCTCAACCAGCTCTGCACACTCCGCCCTTTCTGCTCTGATGTCCCCATATCATAGAGTTGAGCAAACTGCTGCAATACCGACTCAAACTTCTGTTTCTGCTGATAGGCGATGGTGTCCAAGCTTCGCCCCTTTGACCAGCTGGTTTGTTGCAGTGTAGATTGCACCAACTGGACAAAGGCTTTGGCTGAAATGGGCAAGGAAGCATCTGGTTTTTCCTGCTTAATCTGTTGCCACAAGGCTTCTTTGAGCGCTGGGGCAAAGGCTTCAAAGGCGTTGGAAGCGCTTTTTAACAGATTGGGCCACTTAAAGTGTGGCCACTGCAGTTGTCGCAGAGCCACATCTAACTGATGCCTCGCCCCTCGCTCTACTTGCCCTAAACCGGTAAATGGAGAAGTGAGCCATCGGCTCCATACAGTGTAATCCACCGACTGCCACGGGAGTAAAAGCAGCTGAAGGGTATCCAACGCATTTTGCACCAGCGGACACGCTGTCATGGGCTCTCCCAAGGAGACATTATAAAAAGTGGCTGGGTGATCCAACCCCCACTGCTGCTTGAGCTGCTGACGCACCGCCTCCGGCAGTTGCAAAACAGACGCCTCCACCGCACTGATAAACCCACTGGCATAATCTGAGACTTGAGGCGCGACTAAGGTAATCTGAGGCTGTGTTGGTTGCACTTCTGAATCGTGACTTTGCAAAGCCTGCACCAGCTGTTGCACACTCCATAAAGCTGCCTGCCGAATCTCATCAGTGGGATCTGTAGCGGTATAAAGTGCCACTTGCTGAGGCACCACACTTGGGCTTTGCCGTTGCACCTGCCCACCTTGGGATTCAAACCAGTTTAACAACTGTTTTAAAAAAGGTGTCTCTTCATCAAAACCATATAACACCCAGTTTTGAGCACTCAAACAGGGCAGGGCTGGGGATTTTGGCATTTTTTGCAAAGTTTTCAGTGCAGAAAGTATCTCAATAAACTGCAAAGTACCATCCCAAAGCCCCTGCTGCTGCAAACGATCAAGATATTGCAGTAAACAGCTTTGAAAAAGATTTAACTCAGGTGTACTGCTTTGCCAGTCATACTGTTTCACAATCTCTTGCAACTTCTGTTCATGAGGGGCTTCAGGCAATAGCCACTCTGCCCACAACTGCCACGCTTCATGCAACTGCTTGGCGGTGGCCGCTGTGTTCATCAATATGACCCCTTGCCGTTCACACTCCGCTTGCAAAACCTTTTCCCACAGCAATACAGCTTCAAAATCCGACAAAATCCGCTTAGGCAAATGCTCAAACAATGATGACTCTGTTGGCAAAAACAGCAACGCTTGATATAACTGTTGCCACCACTGCCCTAAGCTCACCACTAAGGGAATGATTACCACAGTTTGCTGTGATGCTTGCTGATAAACCAGCTGCTGCTTTAACTGTTGGCTTAAACGACTGTTTGGGGTAATAAAAACTTTATTAGGCATAGTAAAAAACTCAAGTAGAATAGAGCCTATTCTAACGGTTGCGCACAAAGAAGGAAATGTCATGGAGAAACAAGAACTACAAGCCCACCTAGAAGAGCACTATGTACACCGCATGAACTGGTTGCGTGCTGCCGTTTTAGGTGCCAATGACGGCATTATCTCCACCACCAGTGTGGTAGCTGGGGTGATTGCCTCCGGAGCCAGTAGTCATGGTATCTTAGTTGCTGGCGTTGCAGCGGCTGTAGCTGGCGCCATGTCGATGGCAGCAGGAGAGTATGTTTCTGTCAGCTCCCAGGCGGACAGCGAAAAGGCAGATTTGGAGCGAGAGTTGTTTGAGATTGAGCACAACTGGGAACATGAGCAAGAAGAGCTAGCGCTGATTTATGAAGAGCGTGGCCTAAGCAAAGATCTAGCTTTGGAAGTATCCAAGCAACTGATGGCCAAAGCTCCCTTAGAAGCCCATGCTCGCGATGAACTCGGCATTACCGAAACCAATTCAGCCAACCCCATTCAAGCTGCCATTGCCTCTGCAGCCTCCTTTTCACTGGGTGCCATCTTGCCGGTGGTGCTGGTTCTGTTACTCCCATTAGAAGAGATGGAACATGCCGAGTCTGGCTTCATTATCTCTGCCATAGCTGTCTTCTTGCTCTCCGCTTTGGGTGCGTTGGCTGCCAAAGTGGGGGGATCAAGCATGATAAAAGGGGCTGTTCGAGTTGGGTTTTGGGGGGCTGCAGCAATGGCTATCACCGCTTATGTTGGCTCCTTGTTTAATGTACCGGTTTGAGTATAATGTTTCGATTAACTTAATTTTAACAAGGAAACAACAATGGATTTAGAGCAAGCAAGATATTTTATGGTTGAACAGCAAATTCGCCCGTGGGAGGTACTAGACCCTAAAGTTCTGGATCTATTTATGTCCATTCCTCGGCACGACTTTGTGGCGGAAGATCAGGTGAATCTTGCTTACTCCGATATTGAATTACCCTTGCCTCATGGTCAGAACATGCTGCACCCTAGAGTAGAAGCAAGAATGCTGCAAGCCTTAGATATAGATGAAGAAGAAACCGCTCTGGAAATTGGCACTGGCAGCGGTTTTTGCACCGCACTATTAGCCAGTTTGGCCAAAGAGGTCACCACTGTAGAGCTGAACAAGGACTTACAAGAGGTGGCTAAACAGCGGCTGGAGCACTTTGCCAATATCAACTATCAAGTAGGCAATGCCATTAAAGACTGGAACGATGGACAGCAGTATGATGTGATTATGCTCACCGGCTCTGTTGCCGAAGTACCACAGCGTTATTTGGAAAAATTGAAACTGGGCGGTCGCTTAGTGGTCACCTCTGGTACAGAACCGGCCATGACCACTCAGCTTTATACTCGCATTAGCAACGATGAATGGGATAAGGAAGACCTATTTGAAACAGTGATGACACCACTGATAGATGCGGAGCCTAAAGACCTGTTTACCTTCTAAATTTATTTAAAAGCTTCAAAAACCCTTCAAAATCCCCAGTCCTGCCATAGCAAAAGAAAGCACTTTCCTTGGCAGGACTGGGGATTTTGGCATTTTTTAGGATTTATTTGGATTTCTTGGTACGAATTGCTCGACCCAATTTACCCAAAGCGACAAAACGAGCACCAAAGTAAAAGCCAAAGATGATGCTCAACACAAACAGTATGGGTAGCTGTTTCCATTTTGCAAAAAAGGTCTCTCCCTCATAAGGCTGCACTTTCCCCTTTAACACCCCAGATTTATAGGGAGGAATTTCCTGTTTAATCTGCCCTTTAATATCCACAATGGCGGTTATACCAGTATTGGTGGCTCGTGCAAACTCACGCCCTAACTCCAAAGCGCGCATCTGCACCTCTTGGAGTTGCTGAGCCGGCTCTAAAGTGTGGGCAAACCAAGCATCATTGCTCAACGTAATCATAAACTCTGCCGGCGGAATCAACTCCGCCAACTCCTCACCAAAAGCTGTTTCGTAACAGATAGACAACCCCACTTCATGTCCTGCCAGCTTCATAGTTTTTGGCGGATAGTGCCCCTTGCTGAACTGAGAAAATGGAATATCAAATAACTGTGTCAACGCATAAAGGGCATCGCTTAGGGGGAAAAATTCACTAAAGGGGACGAGATGGTGCTTGCTGTACACTTGGCTAGGATTATGGAAATTGACAATCGAGTTGTAGTAGTGAATGTGGTCGGACTCTCGTGTGATAATACCGGCAATAATATCTGTCTCCAACAGTTGAGCATCTTGAATAAACTGCTTTAACGCCCCCTTCGCCACCACATCATAATAGGCAGGCACTGCCGTCTCCGGCCATACCACAATATCCGCATCTAAATTTTGTTTGGTGGCCTGCACATACTTTTTCAATGTCGGAAAAAAGGCATCTCTCTCCCACTTTTCCTCCTGAGGAATATTGGCCTGAATCAAGGCAACCTTAACGGGCTCTCCTTTGGGCTTCACCCACTGCACTTCCTGTAAGCCGGAACCACCCAACCAGATGGCCGCCATCATGAGGCTAGCACCTGTCCATGCTTGCCGTGTTGCCATCCACAAAATCGCCCCCGCAGACATTGCCAACACCCAACTCACCCCTAACACGCCAAAAACTGGGGCGTAGCCATCTAACCAAGTGCCAATGTGAGAGGTACCAAAAATGAGAAAGGGAAAGCCGCCAAAAGCGCTGGACCGCATCCACTCCAACAGCACCCAAACGGCTGGAAACAGCACTACATAAGAGAGCCCAGTATAGGTTGGCGAATAAAAGTAGCGTGCTAAAACACCCGCCAATCCAATATAAAGAGAGAGGAACAGAATAAAAATAAAGGTCGCAAGAATGGCCAAGGGCAGGGCCACATGGGAATAGATATAAATACTAGAAAAGAGCCAGCTCACCCCCAAGCCAAACAGCCCTAGCCCAAACCACAAGCCAACTTTAAAGGCTTGCTTTTGGGTTTCTGTTTGACTCCATAACCAAAAAAGCCCTATTAAACTCACCAGTGCGGCAGGTGCAAACTCAAAGGGGGCAAAAGCCAAAACAGCAAAGCCCCCCAAACCAAAGGCTTTACCCTCTGCCACTTTAGGATTAAACAGTGTAAAAAAACTGCCCAACTTGGCCATCAACCCTTTTCGCTCGGTATTACTTCTAGGTCTGCCTCTGCTTATCCAACTAACCATCTACCACCTCTGAGGCATCCGAATCATCCAACTGCACTTTAAATAACTCCGCTCGCCGTTGATTCGCTTTCAACACCTCAATTTGCATACCCTGCAGCTTCAACTGCTCTCCAACCTGAGGAATATGCCCAAGATGCTTAGCGATCAGTCCACCAATGGTCTCAATTTTGTCACTTTCTAGCTGAGTGTGAAAAAAGCCATTAAAAACCTCTAACGGTGTCGTGGCCTGCACCTGGTAACCGCCTTGGTGATACTTTTGGATATAGGCATTTTCATCATCATGCTCATCCTCAATCTCCCCTACAATCTGCTCCAACACATCTTCAATGGTTACCAGCCCTGCCAGTTCGCCATACTCATCTACCACCATTGCCATATGATTGCGGCTGGCCTTAAACTCTCGTAGCAGAACATTTAACCGTTTGCTCTCCGGTACAAACATAGGGGAGCGGTAAATCGCCTTTAAATCCTCTTGGTTTTCTAGCTGCTTTTTCACCACTGCTCGCAAGACATCTTTGGCCAACAGCACGCCCACCACCTCATCTCGCGTTTCATTTAATACCGGGTAACGGGAGTGAGAACTGTCCAGCATCACAGCTAATACTTCGTCCAAAGGTTGAGATTCATCCAACAACACCATCTGTGCCCTCGGCACCATTACCTCCCGCACCCGAGTTTGAGAGACCTCTAACACCCCCTCTATCATCTGCAGAGCATCTCGATCAATCACCTGCTGAGCCTCAGCAGCTTGTAAAACTTCTATTAAGTCCCTTTGTGTCTTAGGGGCATCGGCAAAAAGTTTACTGAGTCTTTGTAACCAGTGTGCACGACTTTCCGGGTCACTCATGGTGAGGGGGTTCTCCTTTGGCTGTTAAATAGGGATTCGCAAAACCTAGCTGAGATAAGATTTGAATTTCCAAGGCCTCCATCTCATCTGCTTCTTCATCAGTGAGATGGTCTAGCCCTTGAAGATGCAACATGCCATGCACCACCATATGAGCCCAATGCGCTTCTAAAGGTTTATGCTGGCTGTGCGCTTCTTGCGCCACCACATCTGCACAAATGACTAAATCCCCTAAATAGGGAATGGTCTCATCCAAACCTTCTGGCTGTTCAAAAGGGAAAGAGAGCACATTGGTGGGGGCATCTTTTTGACGGTAGGAAAGATTCAACGCTTGGATTTCAAGAGGGTCTACAATTCGTAGGGTCACTTCCCAGTCTCGGTTTTGATTCTCCGGCAGTAAAGCCGATTGTACCCATTGCTGGGCTTGCTGATTGCTGGGGACTGGGCGTGGGTCAATTGCCCATTGAATTTCTAAATCTATCATGTTTTTACTTGCCGTTTAGCAGCTTCATCATAGGCCTGCACAATTTTTTGCACCAGAGCGTGTCGTACCACATCTTTAGATTGGAAAAAAGTAAAGCCGATATCTGGCACCCCTTCCAGCACCTCAATAGCATGACGCAAACCAGACTTTTGATGCTTTGGCAGGTCGCACTGAGTAATATCACCGGTAATCACCGCCTTAGAGCCAAAGCCTATTCGTGTCAAAAACATCTTCATCTGCTCAGTGGTGGTATTCTGAGCCTCATCCAATAATATAAAAGACTCATTCAGCGTGCGCCCTCGCATAAAGGCCAAAGGGGCAATCTCGATCACATGCCTCTCAATCAACCGCTCCACATTTTCAAATCCCAGCATCTCAAATAAGGCATCAAATAGTGGGCGCAGATAAGGGTCCACCTTCTGACTTAAATCTCCAGGCAAAAAGCCCAGCTTCTCCCCCGCTTCCACCGCAGGTCGAGTCAAAATAATGCGACGCACTTCCTCATTTTCCAAGGCCTGTACGGCACACGCCACGGCCAGATAGGTTTTTCCTGTGCCGGCAGGCCCAATGCCAAAATTTATATCGTGCTTTTGAATGGTATCAATATATTGCGACTGATTGGGATTGCGGGTTTTTAGCACCTTGCGACGCAATTTCAAAATCTTTTGCTGTTGCTCTACTGGCAAGGGTTCATCAAAACCTAATGTTTGTAATTTAAGATGAACTTTAGAGGGCTCCAAAGTTTCATTCTGAGCCTGCTCATACAAATCCAGCACCACCTGCTCAGCCCTCACCAAACGGTCTGCCAAGCCCGTAATATGAAAATCAAATCCAAGGTTATTGATTTCTACCCCTAGCCGAAGCTCAAGCTGAGACAGATGCTCATTGTGCCAACCGCACAAATTCTGCAACGCCTCGTTATTTTCAGGGGTAAGCTTAAAGTGGACGCTAGACAGCATAATATTGTCGAGTTGCAAAGCGGTCAGCTTCAGGTGTTGCCACCAGCTTTCCCTTCAGGGAGTTGGTGTAGGCTTCGGTAATCTCCACCTCCACAAACTGCCCAATAAGCTCGGGAGAGCCTCTAAAATTAACCACTCGATTGCATTCGGTGCGACCTGATACCTCTTCAAAATCATTGCGAGAGAGTCGCTCTACCAAGATTTTTTGCGTAGTACCTACCAAAGATTGGCTAATGGCTTGGGTCTGTTCATTGAGCACCTGTTGCAACATATGCAAACGGCGTTTTTTCTTATGCTCATCTACATCATCTGGCAGACTGGCGGCAGGCGTACCTGGACGGGGGCTGTAGATAAAACTAAAGGAGCGGTCGTACTCCAGCTCCTGCACCAGAGCCAAAGTCTCTTTAAAGTCATCACAGGTTTCCCCTGGAAAGCCGACAATAAAATCACCAGAAAGCCGCAAATTGGGGCGAAGTGCCCGAATTTTGCGGATAATGGACTTATACTCAATGACCATATGGTTGCGTTTCATTAACGCCAAAATACGATCGGACCCCGACTGAATGGGCAGATGTAGATGAGAAACCAACTCTGGTATCTCCGCATAGCAGTCAATAATGCTCTGGGTCATCTCCATCGGATGAGAGGTAGTGTAGCGAATGCGGTCAATGCCCTCTATCGCCGCCACCGCATGAAGCAGCACCGCTAGATCGGCAACTTCACCATCTGCCATTTCACCTCGATAGGCATTCACATTCTGACCCAGAAGGTTAATCTCTCGCACCCCTTGTGCAGCCAACTCTTCTACTTCCCGCATCACATCTTCAAAAGGACGGCTAAACTCCTCACCACGGGTGTAAGGCACCACGCAGAAGGTGCAGTATTTCGAACATCCTTCCATAATAGAGACATAAGCCGAAACGCCATTAGATTCCGCGGGAGGCAAATTATCAAACTTCTCAATCTCAGGGAAAGAGATATCAATAATGGCACGTTTTTTAGACTTTTTATCTTCACTGTTTTGTTGACGAAGGACTAACGCCTCCTCGATCATCGCAGGCAAGCGGTGCAGAGTCTGCGGCCCAAAAATCACATCCACCGCTGGGGCACGCTTGCGAATTTCCTCACCTTCTTGTGAGGCGACACAACCTCCCACACCAATAATGCGATTAGGCTTCTCTGCCTTCCATTTCTTCCAACGGCCCAGCTCATCAAACACCTTTTCTTGTGCTTTTTCTCGCACAGAGCAGGTGTTCAAAATCAACACGTCCGCCTCTTCAGGCGACTGCACTAACTTTAAGCCATAGGATTTTTCCAACAGTTGCGCCATCCTATCTGAGTCATACTCATTCATCTGGCAACCATAGGTCTTAATAAACACCCCACCCTCAAATATTGTATGTTTATCCATGT
>CAYOOU010000050.1:0-11357 GCA_964405635.1 uncultured Piscirickettsiaceae bacterium | reverse complement strand
TGGGCTTCATACTGTTTGTCGAGAATAGACATTTCATTTTCTATTTCTTCAAAAGCGGCGTCCCAGTCTTCGTCATCATTCAGCTGGTCGGCATAGCGATCATCAAACTCTAACCCTTCAGGAACAGGATTAGGCTCAAACTTGGGCTTTTCCTTTGTTTGTTCAGTTTGATGGTTTGTTTCAGCAGATGTTTGAGCCTGAGCACTACCACCGTCAGAGGGAGCCTTGGGCTTGTCGCCACCCGTTGGAGGCGTTGGGTCAGGGTCGTCATCACCGTCTGAATCAGGACTTTCTCCTCTTAAAGAGGCTTGAAAAGCTGCTTCTTCTGCCGCTTCTCGTTCTGCTTTGGCAATGTCACGGCGTTTTTTGACTATGCCACCAATTACTACCCCCGCTTCATAGAGCAACCACATGGGCACTGCCAAAAGGGTTTGGGAGATAATGTCTGGAGGGGTGAGTAGCATACCAATCACAAAAGCGCCGACAATGATATAGGGGCGCGCATGTGTGAGCTTTTCGACACTGACCATGCCCGTTAGAATGAGCGCTACCACCACAATAGGTACTTCAAAGGCGATGCCGAAAGCAAAGAACATTTTAATAACAAAGTCGAGATAAAGGGCAATATCGGTTGCAATGGTGACCCCTTCGGGTGCGGTGGTGGAGAGGAAGCCAAACACCAATGGGAACACAATATAGTAGGCAAAGGCGCCGCCAGCATAAAACAAGAAGGAGCTGGAGAAGAGAATGGGGCTCAGTAGTTGTTTTTCGTGTGTGTAAAGTGCTGGAGAGATAAACTTCCATACTTGATAAAGAAGAAAGGGCATAGCTAGATAGATAGCCAGCACAAAGCTTAACTTAAAGGGCGTTAAGAAAGGGGAGGCGACACCGGTAGCAATCATGCTGGTGTCTTCTGGCAAATAGCGGTTTAGAGGCTCTG
Source organism: uncultured Piscirickettsiaceae bacterium (assembly GCA_964405635.1). Taxonomy (GTDB): domain Bacteria; phylum Pseudomonadota; class Gammaproteobacteria; order Thiomicrospirales; family Thiomicrospiraceae; genus JALUXI01. The sequence goes on along the minus strand of CAYOOU010000050.1, from coordinate 10,417 downwards.
AGATATAGACATAGAGGTCATTGGCAAAGGGAAACAGAATTAAAAAGACCACAATAATGGCCAAAATCCCTTTGGTGAGGGCATCTCGAAGCTCCAGCAAGTGCTGGATAAGGCTCATCTCTTTGTCATCAGGGGGTAGGGCAGTATGGCTCATGTGCGCTCTGTAGATGCTGAGTTGTGACCAGCATTTGTGCTGGTTGTTGCGGCAACGGTTTCTGCTTGAGGGTTTGTCTGTTGTTGAATGGCTTGAGGCGTGACCACAGACGCTTCGCTGGTTGAAGTCTCTTCGGTGGCCCCCTGTCTGACCTGCTTAGCTTGAGCATTAGCTGAAGGGGACTTGGGTGGCTCGGGCATGGCCGGAGCCTTGCGGAACTGACCGGGTTCCGTTGCCTCAGGTGCGCCAAAGGGACGTTCTAACTCAGTGAAATCTAGGGGTTCGATATTGTGCGTCGCCTCTTGTAGATCTGACTGCAAATCTTGAGAGAGTGAGGTGAGCTCTTTTTTCTGTTCTTCAAAGTCCACCGCCTCTTTGATTTCATTGACGGCTTGTTGAAACTCACCGTCTTGTTTAACGGAGTCGATAAAGCGGCGAGTTTTGCCAACAAAACTTCCGATTTTTCTGGCGACCTCAGGCATACGCTCCGGTCCAATCACCACAAGGGCGACAACAAGAACGACAAAGATTTCTTGGAAGCCAATATCACTAAACATGGTTTAATTTTAAGCCAAGTTTAGGCTTTGTTAGTGTCTTTGGTTGGTTTTTTCTCTTCTGCTGCCACATCAAAGACATTTTCCCCCGCTTTCTTTTCTAGCTTTTGCTCAGCTACAGCTTCAGGTTTGTTTTCTTCATCTTTGACGGCTTGTTTAAAGCCTTTGATGGCACTTCCTAGGTCTGAACCGACATTCCGTAGGCGTTTTGCGCCAAAAAGAACCAAAACGATTGCCAAGATAATTAAAAGTTGCCAAATGCTAATGCCCATTAGAGTCTCCGAGTATTTTGTTTGTTATAGATTGGTAAAAACTTAGCCGATAATCATAGCAAAATTTTATGAGTTTGTGATTAAAATTGAGACCTTTGTACAAGTGAGACACGAGCGAAAAATTTTAGCCATTTTTAGCCGTGGATTCATCTTGTGCAAAGGACTCTAATTACCCATTAGATGAATGTGTAGGTGGAAGACTTCTTGTCCACCGCTTTCTCCAGTATTGATTTGGGTTCTGAATCCATCTAGGTTTTGTGCCTGTGCTAGTTGGGGCAACAATAACATTATGTGTCCCATTAGATCTTTGTCTTCTGGTTTGAGGTCGAATAGACTTTTGATCGGTTTTTTGGGAATTATAAGAAGGTGCACGCGTGCCTTGGGGTTAATGTCGTTAATGACAATACATTTATCATCTTCATAGACGATGTCTGAGGGAATTTCCCGATCAATGATTTTGCTAAAAATACTTTTTTCTTCTGTCATTTCAGACTCCTTCTTTTCGGCTGGCTTTTTCGGCGTGGCCGCTTAACCCAAATCGGCGCTGCAGTTCTGCAATCACCTGCTGGGTGGATAAATTTTGTTGCGCTAATAGTACCATAGTGTGAAACCATAAATCGGCCACTTCGTAAATCAGGTGTGCTTTGTCGGTTTCACTTTGGCTTTTGTCTAAATCTTTTGCTGCCATCAGGGTTTCAGCTGATTCTTCAGCCACTTTTTTTAAGATGCCCTCTACCCCTTTGGCATAGAGACTGGCGACATAGGACTCATCGGGGGACTGGGCTTTACGAGCCTCTAGCACCGCTTCGAGTTGTTGCAAAATGTCGTTGCTGGACTCTGTGCTCATAGTCGTACCTCAATCCCCTGGGCTTGCATCGCTTTTTTGGCTTCTTCAACCGTATATTCGCTAAAGTGGAAAATGCTGGCGGCAAGCACCGCTTCAGCGTGCCCCTCTATAATTCCTTCAGCTAAGTGTTCTAACTTGCCTACGCCACCTGAGGCAATCACGGGAATCTTGACACTGTCCGAAATGGCTCGGGTCAGGGAGAGGTCAAAACCATTTTTGGTGCCATCTCTATCCATGCTGGTGACCAGCAGTTCGCCTGCGCCAAGGTCTTCCATTTTTTGTGCCCATTCTACGGCATCAATCCCAGTAGACTTGCGACCGCCGTGGGTGAAGATCTCCCAGCGGTCATCTTCATCAGGGAGGGAGACTTTTTTGGCATCAATGGCAATCACAATACACTGTGAACCAAAAGCGTCACAGGCTTCTTGTACAAAGCCTGGATTGAAAATGGCCGCAGAGTTGATGGCTACCTTGTCTGCACCGGCATTAAGCATGGTGCGAATGTCTTCTACAGAGCGGATGCCGCCACCAACGGTGAGGGGAATAAAGACTTGGCTGGCCACTTCTTCAACCACATGCACCATGGTGCCACGGTTATCGCTGGTAGCGGTGATGTCTAAAAAGGTGATTTCATCCGCTCCTTGCTGGTCATACTGTTTGGCCACTTCTACAGGGTCACCGGCATCTCGAATGTCCACAAACTGTACCCCTTTGACCACGCGGCCGTTGTCCACATCAAGGCAGGGGATAATCCGTTTGGCAAGGCTCATTTTGTCTGCTCCGCAGAAAGTTGATCGGCCAATGTTTGTGCTTCGGCAAAATTTAAGGTGCCTTCATAGATGGCTCGACCGGTAATGGCGCCAGTGACCCCATCATTTTCAATGGTGGCGAGTGCGTGAATATCGTCCAAATTGGTGATACCACCTGAGGCAATAATGGGGACATTTACCGCTTGTGCCAAGGCTTGAGTGGCCTCAATGTTTACGCCTTGCATCATGCCATCTCGTCCAATATCGGTGTAGATAATGGCTTCAATGCCATCATTTTCAAAGCGTTTGGCAAGATCTTCGACACGGTGTTCGGTGACTTCTGCCCAGCCGTTAATTGCGACAAACCCCTCTTTGGCATCGAGTCCGACCATGATATGACCAGGGAAGGCATCACAGGCTTGCTTGACAAATTCAGGATTGTGCACCGCTTTGGTACCAATAATGCAGTATTGAACCCCTGCCTCAAGGTAGGCTTCAATAGTGGAGAGGTCACGAATGCCGCCACCAATTTGAATGGGGAGGTCGGGGTAGGCCTGGTGCACAAGGTGTACGGCTTCAGCATTCATCGGCTTGCCTTCAAAAGCACCATTCAAATCTACCATGTGCAGGCGGCGAGCGCCTTGCTCTACCCACCGTTTGGCCATGGCGACAATGTCGCCGGAGAATACGGTGGCATCTTCCATAATGCCTTGGCGCAGGCGAACGCATTTGCCATCTTTTAAGTCAATTGCAGGTATCAGTAACATTTAAATCTGTCCGTTCCACTGTATAAAATTGGTAAAAAGTTGGAGGCCGACTTCAGCACTCTTTTCTGGATGCGCTTGAATGGCAAAGAGATTCTTTTGTGCCACGGCAGCGGTAAAGGTCTCTCCGTGGGTGGTGTGCCCAGCAGCCACTTGTGGGTTTTCGGGTTGTACATAATAACTGTGTACAAAATAAAAGCGGCTCCCTTGTGGGATATTGTGCCAAAGGGGGTGTTCCTGGGTTTGGTGGATTTGGTTCCAGCCCATGTGAGGAATTTTAAGCTCAGGGTCTTCTAGCTGAAACTGTGTCACTTTGCCAGGAAGAATATCTAAGCAATCCACCCCTTCATTTTCTTCACTGTGGCTAAACAGCACTTGTAATCCCATGCAGATGCCTAAAAAGGGTTTCTCTTGGGCGGCTTGCTGCACACTGTGTTCCAGTCCTGTATCGATGAGTGCTTGCATACAGGCCTTGGCGGCACCTTGCCCTGGAAAGATAATGGCATCAGCGTTGTGAATGTCTTCGGGGGACTGGGTGACAATCACTCGACTGTTGGCAGGGGCGACATGTTCAGCCGCTTTGGAGACGGAGCGTAGGTTGCCCATGCCGTAGTCCACCACAGCAATCAGTTTTTGATCCGTCACTTACAAGGCTCCTTTAGTTGAAGGGAGTTGATCCCCCATTCGCTCATCAGGGCTTAAGGCCATACGCAAGGCACGGCCAAATGCTTTAAAAATCGTTTCTGCTTGATGGTGCGCATTATGCCCCCGTAGGCAGTCAATGTGCACGGTGGCTTGTGCGTGGTTGACAAAGCCTTGGAAGAACTCATAAACCAGCTCGGTATCAAAGCGACCAATGCTGGCACGGGTAAAGTCCGCATTGAAGACCAGCCCTGGACGGCCGGAAAGGTCAATCACCACTCGGGAGAGGGCTTCATCTAGTGGAACATAGGTATGGCCATAGCGGGTAATGCCTTTTTTATCGCCCACGGCCTCCTTGAGCGCCTGCCCAAGGGTAATGCCCACATCTTCAACGGTATGGTGATCATCGATATGTGTATCACCATTAGCTTGAATATCTAGATCGATCATACCGTGGCGGGCAATTTGATCCAGCATGTGTTCAAAAAAAGGCACACCGGTGTTTAGGTTGGCAATGCCTGTCCCGTCAAGATTGATGCTGATTTTGATTTGGGTTTCTAGGGTATTGCGTTCTAAGCTTGCAGTGCGGGCGTGTTGCATTCAGTAGGCTCCGAGAATAATGAATACCATTAGTATAAAAGATGTGGGGCAGCTTGTCCAAAAAGCAGGAGGTGTGCAAGAAATATTAGTCATTTCTTATATTAGAATAAGGTTATAAGTAAAGATTATTGTTTAGATGGGGTCATAAAAAAAATTGAGAGGGCTATACATGGATAGTTGGGGGAAGTTTTGAGATAATTGGCGGGATTCGATTAAGTTCTGGTATTTTCTGTCTGGTTTTCGGGCGATTTTGGCTGAAATCTTGATTCAGATTAAGTTTTGAGTTGTTCATGATTCCTCAAGGCTTGCCACTGAATTATAATCGCAGCTGAAAAACTATCGTATCGTCTAAATGGCTGCTCAGATTGTTCTTAAAAATGCCCGTTCTCCTGTGGAAATGACGTATTTTAGGGTGATCTGAGTGGTGAATAGACAGAGGTACATAATTTTAAACTAAAGGGGGATCCATAATGGATGCAACTACTAAACCACAATATGACAATGGCGTGGTGCAGTATCTGACTGTAGGTGCTGTCGTCTTTTTGGTGCTGGGGACATTTTTTGGTACCTATGCGGCCTTTGAGTTGGCTTATCCAGCTCTAAACTTTGATATTGCGGAAATTACTTTCGCGCGTCTTCGTGTGATTCATACCAATACGGTGATTTATGCCTTTGGTGGAATGACTTTGATGGCGACAGCCTTCTATTCAGTACAGCGTACCAATGGAGTGCGCCTGTGGAGTAATGGTCTAGCATGGGTAACAGCCATTCTATTTACCATTGGTCTTTTGGGTGTCGTTATCACCATCGGTTTAGGAATGACTACGGGTAAAGAGTACCATGAGCAAGAGTGGCCTTTGGCGATTGCGATTGCTGTGGTTTGGACCATGTACACCGTAAACTTTGTGATGACCATTGCCTCTCGTGATAAAGAGAAGGTACCAAATGTTTATGTTTCAAACTGGTTCTTTATGGGGATGATGATTGCCATCACTTACCTATATGTTGTGAACGGTTTGGCACTACCTGTTTCATTGTTCCGTTCTTACTCTCTATTCTCTGGTGTTCAAGATGCAATGATTCAGTGGTGGTGGGGCCATAACGCAGTAGGCTTCTTCCTAACAGCTGGTTTCCTAGCGATTATGTACTATTTTGTACCAAAGCAAGCACAGCGTCCTATCTACTCCTATCGTCTATCGGTTATTCACTTCTGGGCATTGATGTTCGGTTATGTGTGGCTAGGTGCTCACCACCTTCAGTATACTGCACTTCCTGACTGGACTGGTTCTCTAGGAGCAGTTATCTCTCTTGCGATGATCATCCCATCTTGGGGGGGCGCACTGAATGGAATGCTGACCCTATCTGGTGCTTGGGATAGATTGCGTACGGACTATATTTTGCGTTTCTTGATTATCGCGTTGGCGTTCTACGCTATGTCTACTTTTGAAGGGCCTGTTATGTCTGCTAAGACGGTAAACGCACTGTCTCATTACACTGACTGGACAATTGGTCATGTACACTCTGGTGCACTAGGTTGGGTTGCCATGGTGTCTATTGGTGCCCTTTACCACATGGTGATGAAGCTTTGGAAAACAGAGATGTACTCTATGAAGTTGATCAACTTTCACTTCTGGTTGGCCACAATCGGTACAGTGTTCTACATTGTTGCCATGTGGGTATCCGGTATTATGCAAGGTTTGATGTGGCGCGCTTATGATGAGTATGGCGTGTTGGCTTACTCCTTTGCAGAATCTGTTGCGGCCATGCACCCATATTATGTAATGCGTGCAGTAGGTGGATTCTTGTTCATGTTTGGTGCCATCATCATGCTCTACAATGTCGTGATGACAATCCGCATGGCAAATGCTAAGAAATCTGCTACTGCTGGAGTAGCTGCAAACGCATAATCATATTTCTAGGCTGGCTTCAAACTATCAGGAGCCGGTCATAGTTAATCAATGAGTTGAGGAGCAAAAACTCATGGCAAATGAAAAACCAAAAAATTTACAAGAGCGCGTTGAGCGTAATATCTTTGCAATGTTTGTGGCTGTAGCTTTTGTTGTGTCGCTTGCAGGGATTGTTGAAATCGTACCTTTGTTCTATCTAAAAAGTGCATTAGATTACACTGAAAAGGTCGATAAGTACGGTAATGTTAAAAACGAAAAGTTCCCAGAACTTGTCTGGTCTCGTACTTTTGAAGAAAAGGATGGCAAAGTCACTTCTGATAAGAAGCTTTACGAGATTAAGAATGGCAAGGTTGTGATGCCTGACTGGAAGCCAGGTGATGGGGTTCGTCCTTATACGCCACTTGAGTTGGCGGGTCGTGACATCTACCTTCGTGAAGGGTGCTATATCTGCCACTCACAAATGATTCGTCCTTTCCGTGATGAGCGTGAGCGTTATGGTCACTTCTCATTGGCGACAGAGTCAATGTATGATCACCCTATGCAGTGGGGTTCTAAGCGAACAGGACCTGACCTAGCACGCGTAGGCGGTAAGTATTCTGATGAGTGGCATGTAATGCACTTGTTGCGTCCTCAAGATCTTGTGCCTGAGTCTGTAATGCCTGCTTATCCTTGGTTGGCGGAGAACAGCATTGAGAAAGATTTCTTCGGAACTAAGCGTGATATGAAAAAGCGCTTAGAAGTGATGCGTATGCTTGGCGTACCCTACACAGACGAAGAGATTGCTCAGGCTGATGAAGCCATTAAAGGTAAGACTGAAATGGATGCACTGGTTGCCTATCTTCAGTCTCTAGGTACCATGGTTAAGCTTGACGATTCCAAGTCCTACCGTGAGTAAGCTAGAGTCCTATTTCAACACCGACTGGTCTGCAATGACAGGCCAGGACTGGGCAGGATTGATTATAACGATCTTGGTATTTTTCGGAATGCTCATCGCATTTGTACGGGTACTTAACCCCAAACGAAAAGAAGAGCTGGAAAAAGAGAAATACCGGATTTTAAAAGACGACGATTAAAGTATTCTGAGGAGAATCACTATGGCACATCATAACCCATGGCCTAACGAAGGGAACACTGGGCATATCTGGGACGAAGATATTCGCGAACTGGATAACCCACCACCACTTTGGTGGATGCTGGCATTCTATGCGAGCTTTATTATGATTATCTTTTATGCGCTTTACTATCCAACTGTACCAATGGGCGAATTGTCCAATAAAGGTTTAGCTGGTTGGACTCAGGTAAAGGAGTATCAAGAGGACTATCAAAAGCTTAAAGATTGGCGTAAGGCCAAGTTTGCAGATAAGGAAGAGAAGTTGGCTTCTCTACCCGCTGCACAGATTTTGGGTGACTCTGATCTAAAAGCATACTCTGTTGCGACCTCTAAAATGTTGTTTGGTGATTACTGTGCCGCGTGTCACGGAGCCGGTGGTCAAGGTAACCCTAACTTCCCAGTATTGGCCGATGATGACTGGCTTTGGGGTGGTAAGATTGAGCAAATCCAAGCCAGCATTACAAATGGGCGCATTGGTAACATGCCAGCACGAGGCATGATGGGTAACCTTACTGATGAAGAGGTTGAACAAGTAGCGGACTATGCTTTAGCACTGTCTGAAGGTAAAGGCAATGATCCTCAATTTGCCAAGGGTAAAGCGGTTTTTGCTAAAGGCATGTGTCTGGCATGTCATGGTCCAGCAGGTAAGCCTTTGGCTCCCGCGGGCGCAGCAAACTTGACGGATCAAATTTGGCGCTTTGCACCAAATTTGAATCCAACCAAAGAAGAGATGCGTGAGTCTTACATTCATACCATTAAGTATGGTGTTAATGTGAAAAAGAATGGTGAGTTTTTAGCGGGTACTCGTCGTGCTGAAATGCCATCATTTAAGCATCGCTTGCCAAATCCAGATGTTAACATTAAACGCCTAGCTGTTTATGTTCACGAACTAGGTGGTGGACAGTAAAACAAATAAGGGGGCTTAGGCCTCCTTTTTTATTCGATTAAATTATTTGTTGTATGAGGAGGTCACCATGGGTGATTTAAATAATAACTGGGTTTTTTATGGTTCTATTCTTGCCATTGCTTTCACAATCGTAGCCTTGCTTGGGTTTGGTTGGAAGGCGTTTCGTGGAATGGAAGGGCTTGAAGAAGATGACAGTCAGAAATAAAAGATGATTTAAATCAATAAAAGGGGCTTGAGCCCCTTTTTTATTTAGGGGCATAAAGACATTTGATTAGATGAGCGATTAATTTTGTTTAGAATACACTAAAATTTTTTATAACTACTTTGGCCTTTTGAGGAAAAGAGATGAGCGAACAAGAGAAAAAAACGGTTTATAGCCGTGATGCAGGCACGGGATCTCTATTGGAAGAGTTTGATACTTCTAACAAAAACCTTGAAGCGATAGGGGTGGAGTTGTTAGAGGTTCATACCCAGGGCACGGTGCATGCTAAAAGAATCCCCGGCCGTTTTAGAACCCTCAAATGGATTGCTGCCTCTTTTTACCTGATTTTCTTTTTAGCTGTTTATTTGCGTTGGGATGGGCATCAAGCCATTCTGTTTGATCTGCCAAACCGACAGTTTCATATTTTTGGTTTAACCATTTTACCGCAGGATATCTGGGTATTAGCCATGATTCTGCTGTTTTTTGCCCTCGCTTTAGCAGCCGTAACGGCAGTGGCAGGCCGACTCTGGTGCGGATATCTCTGTTTCCATACAGTTTGGACGGATATCTTTACCTATATTGAGGATCGTTTGGTGGGTGGGCCGAATAAACTCAATAAGTTAGAAGTGATGCCGATGGGGGTGGAGAAGGTTAAAAAGAAAATGCCCATCTGGCTTTTCTGGTTGGCCATTTCTTTCTTAACCGCTATGACTTTTGTTGGCTACTTTGATGATATTATCAGCCTATGGAAGCGCTTGTTTACCCTAGATTGGACAACAACAGAAGTAACGGCGGTATTGAGCTTAACGGTTGCCACCTTCTTCTTTGCTGGCTTTTTACGTGAGCAAGTCTGTATAGGCTTCTGCCCTTATGCCCGTATCCAAGGGGCAATGATTGATATTGAAACCATTGTTCCCACCTACGATCGTGATCGGGGTGAGCCTCGTGGCCGGATGCGTCGTCCAAAGCCGGGCGAAGAGCCACCAAAGTTGGGCGATTGTATTGATTGTAATCTCTGTGTGGCAGTTTGTCCGACTGGGGTGGATATTCGTAAGGGGCAGCAGTTTGGTTGTATTACCTGTGGACTCTGTATTGATGCATGTGACTCCGTTATGGAGAAAATTAAGAAGCCAAAAGGCTTAATTCGCTATGCATCTTTGGCTGAGCTTGGAGGTAAAAAACCTAAGCCGCTGTGGAAACGTCCACGGGTAATTGTTTATACCTCGATTATGACCATTGCCGCAGCAGCTATGTTGTATGGTCTTTCGACCATGTCGCTGATTGATGTTAAGGTGCTACATAACCGTGCGCCCCTGTTTGTGACGCTGAGTAATGGTTACATTCAGAACAAGTATGTGGTTAAAATTGTAAATAAGAATAGCCAAACAATGAAAGCCAAGATTGAGGTTGAGGGGCCAGAAGGGACAATTGCTATTGCCGATCAAGGTTTAACCATTCAGCCAGGGAATGTTGGGCGCTCAACACTGTTGGTGCGAGTGCCAAAACAGAACGTGAAGGATGAGCACATCCCGATTCAAATTATCGTGCAAGATATGCTTCATCCAGAAGTCAAGACAACTCATGAGAGTGTATTTATTGGTCCTAAGCGCCGGTAATATTTTCAGGCTTAAGCCATACTTTATACACTTTTATTAGATACAATGCCCACTTAAGGAAGTGCTGATTAAATCGCTTGAGCTCGAGAGGG
>CAYOOU010000049.1:6670-11661 GCA_964405635.1 uncultured Piscirickettsiaceae bacterium | reverse complement strand
GCGCTCAAAGCGCAGTGTCGTGCCACTGCCCTTAATAAATTTAATTATATCCGCCGCCAACGACCACCCGACAACGCCTCAATCTGCCCATTCAGCTCTAGCATCATCAATTGCGCTTGAATCTCAGAGGCAGGCATCTTACTCATCACCACCAACTCATCCAAGCTAATGGGGTCATGCTCAATATACGCCAAGAGTTTCTCTCCTTCAGGCATTGCAAACAGTTGGGCTTGAGGCGATGGCTGATCGGGTTCTGCACGCTTTTGCAAACTGACTTCAATTAAAGGCTGCAACTCTTCTAAAATCTCCTGACCTGTCTCAACCAGTTTTGCGCCCTGTTTAATCAACTGGTGGCACCCTTTGGCTTGCGGGTTATTGATGGAGCCGGGCACAGCAAACACCTCTCTGCCCTGCTCCATCGCCGTCCTTGCGGTAATCAAAGAGCCACTCTGCACCGCTGCCTCCACCACCAAAACCCCGACACTCAAGCCGCTAATAATCCGATTTCGCAAGGGAAAGTGATAAGCAAGCGGCCCTGCCCCTAAAGGAAACTCCGAAACCAAAGCACCTTGTTCCGCAATCTGATGCGCCAATGCCCGATGGGCAGCGGGATAGACACGATCAATGCCCGTGCCAATAATGGCAATCGTTGAACCGACGCCTTTTAACCCCCCTCGGTGTGCGGCCGCATCAATGCCTCTTGCCAACCCACTGGTAATGGTCAACCCCTGCTCAGAGAGGTGGCGAGAAAAATCCTCAGCAATCTGCCCCCCCATTTTTGAAGCATGACGCGAACCCACCACAGCTAACTGGGGGTCACACAATTGCGAAATTTGTCCCTTTATATATAAGAGTATGGGTGGGTCACTGATCTCTTTGAGCAGTTTGGGATAGCGCGCATCTTCAAGCGTCAGCATGTGGTGATTCTCCGCCTGCTGCCACTGTAACGCCTGCTCCACCTTTTGTTGCACACCCCCTTCCAGCAGCGACGCTAACTGCTTTGGGCGTAAAATCTCTGCCTTTTGCCAGTCGCTGTGAGAGGCCTGCAACCCGGCTTGCAAACTGCCAAAGTATGCCTTTATTTCCATTAATTGCTTTGCAGAAACAAACGCCAAATGGTAGGGCAGCCAAACCGCTAAGTCCTGCGATTGAAATTGGTTCTGTGACTCTTCAGATTTTTGCATCTTGGTTCGCTATAATGAGAGCTTTACAAAAAGATTGATAAAAAACAAAGTATAACGGAAATATGCAAAAACTCGATATTGTTCTCTACCCCGAAGCAGGTTTGCGTGAAGTGTGCGCCCCCATTCCCGAAATGACCGATGAGCTGGACAAGCTGATTGATGAGATGTTTTACACCATGTACGATGCCCCGGGCATTGGCTTAGCTGCACCCCAAGTGGCGGTACAGCAACGGTTGATTGTGGTCGATGTTTCCGAAACCAAAGACCAGCCCATAGCCCTGATCAATCCCGAAATAGTGGAGTGCAAAGGGGAAATTGTGTGGGAAGAGGGTTGTCTATCCATTCCTGGTGCCTACGGTAAGGTTAAACGCCCCAGCGATATTTTAGTACGAGGCATGGACCGTGACGGTAAGACGGTCGAGTTTGAAGCCAGTGACTTGTTGGCGGTCTGCATTCAACATGAAATTGACCACCTCAATGGTAAACTCTTTATCGACCACCTCTCCGGCCTCAAGCGTCGCCGTGCCATTGAGCAGTTTAAAAAACACCTAGCCGAAAAAGAGGCATCGTAATCGACTATGAAAATCATTTTTGCCGGTACACCAGATTTTTCCGTTCCACCATTAGAAGCCTTGATAGAGGCGGGCCATGAGATTGTGGCGGTCTATACCCAACCCGACCGCCCAGCCGGTCGTGGCCGCAAGCTGACTGCCAGTCCTGTTAAACAAGTGGCACTGTCACACAACCTACCGGTTTTTCAGCCGGAAAACTTCAAAACCGAAGAGGCCGTTACCACTTTGCAAGCTCACCAAGCGGATATTATGGTGGTGGTGGCCTATGGTTTAATTCTGCCCAAAGCGGTACTTGAGGCCCCCACCAACGGTTGCCTCAATATCCACGCTTCCCTACTACCTCGCTGGCGAGGTGCCGCCCCCATTCAGCGCGCCATTGAGGCAGGCGACGCACAAACAGGGGTGACGATTATGCAGATGGCCGAAGGGCTGGATACGGGTGATATGCTTTACAAGGTCACCACTGAAATTACCGAAGCAGATACCGCCCAAACCCTGCATGACCGCTTGAGCCAATTGGGGGCAGAGGCGATTGTGACGGTTCTGGAAGATTTAAAGCGTTTTCCCCCTGAGACACAGGACGAAAGCCAAGTTACCTACGCCCACAAGCTGACCAAAGCCGAAGCGGAATTGGACTGGACACAGCCGGCTCAAGTTTTGCAGCGCAAGATACAAGCCTTTAACCCTTGGCCGGTTGCTTTTACCCAACTTAATGGCAAACCACTCCGCATTTGGCAAGCCAGAACACAGCAAAACGAAAAAAATACCGAAAATTTGCCAGAATCCCCAGCCCTGCCCAATGAAGCCGTGCCTGGGACAGTGTTAAAGGTGAGCAAAGAGGGGGTTGATGTGCAGACAGGACTGGGGATTTTGCGACTTTTGCAGGTACAACCCAGTGGTAAAAAAGCAATGCCCGCCTATGACTTTGCTCAGGCTCGCCAGCTTGAAGGCACGCAACTAGGAAAAGCGTGATGGCAAAATCGATTGACGCCCGTTTTGTGGCCTTGCGAATTCTACAATCGGTACTGGAAAATGGCCGTTCTCTGAGCCAAGCCCTGCCAGAAGGTTTGGCTCAGTTTCACGACCCAAGGGAGCGGGGCTTTGCCCAAAACTTGGTGATTGGCACCCTGCGGTGGCAAATTCGATTGGAAGCAATTGTCAACCAGCTGGTCAAAAAACCCTTTAAAGAGAAAGACCAAGACATTTCCCTGCTGATACAGTTGGGGCTCTATCAAATTCTGCACCTCAATGTACCTGAGCATGCTGCCGTAGGTGAAACCGTTGCTTTGACTTCCAAGCTACGTAAGGGGTGGGCAAAAGGCGTGGTCAACGGGGTTTTGCGTAACTTTATTCGCAACCAAGAGGCGGTATTAGCAGAGGTGGATCTCAAACCTGCCCAGCGCTTTGCTCACCCCCAGTGGCTGTTTAAAAAGCTACGCAAAGCCTATCCGGAGCAGTGGGAGACGATTTTACAGGCCAATAACCAAGAGCCGCCACTGTTCTTACGGGTCAACCCACTGGTGCAGAGCCGAGAAGCCTTTTTAGACCAACTGCAAGCAGCTGGCATTGAAGCCGAGCCCCATCCCTTTAGTCCACAAGCGGTGAAACTGCTACAAGGGTGTGACATTACTCAACTGCCCAGTTATGAAGCTGGCGGCTTTAGCGTGCAGGATGTGGCCGCACAGCAAGCAGCGCTGTTGCTGAACCCTCAGCCCGGTGAGCGGATACTCGACGCCTGCGCCGCCCCCGGCGGCAAAACCACCCACTTGCAAGAGCTGGCTCAAAACCAAGCCCAACTCACGGCACTGGAACTGGCGCCTGAGCGGCTAGAACGCCTCAGTGAAAACCTCTATCGTCTTGGGTTGGATGCAGAAGTGCTACAAGGGGATGCCGCCCAGCCTCATCAGTGGTGGGACGGGGCGCTATTTGACAAAATCCTACTCGATGCTCCCTGTTCTGCCACGGGCATCATTCGCCGCCATCCTGACATTAAGCACCACCGCACCCTAGAGGATATTGAGGCACTGACACAGCTGCAACGTCAAATTCTCAAAGCACAATGGGCTTTGTTGAAGCCGGGTGGACAGCTGCTCTATGCCACCTGCTCTGTGTTGCCCGAGGAGAATCGCCTGCAGGTAGCACAGTTTTTAGCTGAAACCGAAGAGGCCGAAGCAGTGCCTTTGCAACCCCCCTGGGGGCAGAGCTTTGACCAACCTGGCAAACAAATTTTGCCCGGCGAAGCGGAAATGGACGGCTTTTACTACTGCTTACTACAAAAAAGGATGTAAGGAAGTGCTGATGAAATCGCTTAGTTTCTGCCTGTTTCTAACGCTGACCCTATGCCTATTCACTGCACCCGTTCAAGCGACATCCAATACGACTGATAAGAGTCACCAACCTATCTATATCTATCGCTTGCAACCTATCATAGAGCGGGAGATGCTCTACCTGAATGCCCAAACCCGTTTCCAACTGCCTGAGCGTGTTAAGCAAGCACTGCTACATGAAATCCCGCTCACCTTTGTTATTCAACTGGAAGTACTCAAAGAAAAAAAACTGTTGGGCATGGATTTTAGCGATACGCTCTATCAACTAAGTTACCAAACCACGCTCAGTTATTACAGTTTTAACCAAAAGTTCATCCTGCTTAATCAACGCAATAAAAAGGTCAAGCTACTCAACTCACTGCAACACGCCTTAGAAACCCTTGGCACCTTTGAACACTTTGCCGTGATGCCCATTGTTCAGCTCAACCCTTATCAATCACAAAAAATCCGCCTAAGAATCTATCTCGACCGCTGGCAACTTCCATCTCCTTTGACATTGGAAGCACTTTATGACAGCGATTGGAAACTTGACAGTGACTGGGTGAGTCAACCGATTGAATTTCAGCAAGACTCACAAGAGGACGGCTTATGATCCGCCGTTATCCCTTTATTAAACAGTACGGCTGGTTGATGCTGCTCTCCTCCCTGTTGATGGTGGCGCTGGTGCTCATGAGTCAGATTCTGCAAAATGCCTCACAATTTGCAGAAATGTATATGCCGCTGCTCGTCTTTACGCTGAGCGGAATTTTTCTGCTGATTGTGCTGCTTTTCCGCACCTTCTATACCCTCTACCGCCGCTATCGTGCCCGCTCGACTGGCATTCAACTGACCCTACGGCTCACCACCTATGTCACCCTACTGGTCGGCATACCGATTCTGATTATCTACTTCTTTGCGCTCAACTTTAT
>CAYOOU010000049.1:0-6570 GCA_964405635.1 uncultured Piscirickettsiaceae bacterium | reverse complement strand
CAAGCCAGTGCCCAGATCCTGCCCCAAAAACCTGAAGAGAGTGCCTTTCAACAGGCACGAAAAGGGCACCCTTACGCCAATATCAAAACCATTCCAGGAGGCACCAACGCCCAATCCGTGATTGAGATTTTGGTGCCGATAAAAGGGGAGGAACCTCAAACACATTATGCGCTGCACGCTGAGTTTGCCATCCCAGACAGCCTCACTGAGCTGGCCAACACCGTGCAACGTGCTGCCAGCCAATATAATGAGCTCTCCTACCTGCAAGCACCGCTAAAAAACAGTTTTACCCTAGTCCTCTCCCTGTTGGTACTCATGACCCTAGTCACCTCGATCCTGCTCACCCTCCAAGCCGTGCAGAACTTCACCCGCCCCATTCGTACCTTAGCACGAGGTACACGAGTAGTGGCCAAAGGGGATTACAGCCTGAGTATGCCCTCAGAAAGTAAGGATGAGTTGGGGCAGTTGATCACTTCCTTTAACGATATGATTCAAAAAATTAACCGTGCTCGAAATGAGCTAAAATATAGCCACCAGCAGACCGAAGTACAAAAGCTCTACCTACAAGCCATTATTAAAAACCTCAGCAGTGGCGTACTCACCCTAGATCCTCATCGCCGCCTACGCACCACCAACCGCAAACTCGATGAAATTCTCAATATCGACAGTCATCGCCATATTGGCAAAAAACTCGATGACCTGCTGCTGGAGAAAAACAGTGCTCACCTCGCCCCACTCATTCAAGAAATTGAACAACTTTTTCAGCAGCATGACTCGGTTTGGCATAAGCAGCTACAATTTAACTGCAAAAAAGGGGAAAAAACCTTACTGATGCATGGTTCCACTCACCCCAGCTGGGATCAACAGGTGGGGGGCTATGTCGTGGTGATTGATGATGTGACCGAACTGGTACAGGCACAGCGTCATGCAGCTTGGAGTGATGTCGCCCGACGCTTAGCACACGAAATCAAAAATCCCCTCACTCCCATTCAGCTCTCTGCTGAACGACTGGCCTATAAGCTTGTAAACAAACTCAGCCCTGAAGATGCTCAGCTACTGGATCGCCTCACGCATACCATTATTGAGCAGGTTCATGCAATGCAAAATCTCGTGCAAGCCTTTACCGAATATGCCAATACCCCTGAGCTACAACTTAAAACACTCCCACTACATGACACCCTCAACAATATTGTAGAGATGTATAACTCGCGCAAAAACCCCTGGAAAATTATCACGCATTATTTCGACACTCCGCTCTATATTCAGGCCGACCCCCATCGACTACGACAACTCTTCCACAACCTGTTTAAAAATGCCTTGGAGGCGCTCAAAGACCATCCCAACCCCCAAATTACCCTCACCACGACCTTAGAAGAACAATCGGTACAGATACGGTTTTGTGACAATGGCCCTGGAATTAATGAGGAGGCGATCAACTGGATTTTTGAACCCTACGCCACCGATAAACCCAAAGGTACAGGACTGGGATTGGCCGTTGTAAAAAAGGTCGTAGAAGAGCACAATGGTCATATTACCATTGAAACCCCTAGCAGCGGTGGGGTCTGTTTTATCCTCACCTTCCCGGCTGTAACTGATACCCAACAAACCACTGAGACAGACCGATATGCATAAAGCCAAGTTGCTGATTATTGATGATGAAAAAGACATTCGCACCTTAATGAAAGAGATTTTTAGCGAAGAGGGCTATGAGATCCACACTGCTGCCAATGGCAGCCAAGGGATTTCTATTTGGAAAAAAGAGCTTCCTGACCTCGTCTTTTTAGATGTCTGGATGCCGGATATGGATGGAGTGAGTCTGCTTAAAGAGATGATGACTCAACCCGGCACCCAGCAGAGCCAAGTGATTATGATGTCGGGTCACGGCACTATTGAAACAGCAATTGAAGCCACCCGCCTAGGCGCCTACGACTTTTTAGAAAAACCCCTCTCTCTGGCTAAACTGTTGGTGACCGCCGAGCGTGCTTTAGAGCATCGGCAATTGCATGAAGAGAATACTCAGCTAAAGCAGAAGGTGCCGCCTCAGTTTCTGCCCATTGGTCGAAGCAAGGCGATGCAAACCCTACGGGAGACCATCAGCCGAGTGGCCAAATATCGAATGCCACTCTATATCTACGGTGAAAGCGGCGTGGGCAAACACCACCTAGCCGAAGCAGTGCATCGCAGTGGAGACACCCAGTCTCACCGTATTCGCTTTATCAGTGCTGAGGACCTCAACCACCCCTGTCAAACGAACCCAGAACAAATTGAGCGCACCCTCTTAGAGCTGCTTAATAGCCTAAACCACGGCACCTTAGTCATCTCTCATATTGAAGCGCTAATGCCAGAGTGCCAAAAAGCTTTGGAGAACCTGCTGTTTGAAGAAAACGCAACGCTCGATGTCCGCTTAATCACCCTCAGCCATCAACCGGTAGAGGCCTTTAATCAAAACCCAGAAATCCGTCCCCAGTTCCAAAAACGACTGGGGATTATGCCCATTCATATCCCCCCTCTACGCACCCATACCGAAGATATTCCCGAACTGATTGACTACTTTGTGGACTATCTGGTCACACAGGAGGGGCTGCACTACCGGGATTTTGATCTCAGCGCTCAAAACCGCATACGGCAATACGCCTGGCCAGGTAACTTGCGAGAGATGCAAAACGTGATTCAACGGTTGCTCATTATGGGCAGCAGTGAAACCGTTACCGAGACAGAAGTCACGCCTCTGCTCACCCCCGTCAACAATGGCGCTGATCTGGGCATTGTGGACACCTCTTTGCCACTGAAAAAAGGGCGAGAACAATTTGAACGCGCTTATCTACTACAACTGCTACGAGAAACCAGTGGCAATATCACCGAAACGGCCAAACGCTCTGGCGTCGATCGCACCAACCTCTATCGTAAATTTAAGAACTTGAATATCGACCCCAAAAACCTTCAATAACCCTTTAGCCTCTTTTTTCCAACCCAAAAGAGGCGTAAAATTATCTGAGACCTTTGCACGAGTAAGACGCGAGTGGATTCACTCGTGAAAAGGTCTCTTAATTACCCACTTGAGAAAATTAAAAAATGAATATTGTCATTCTAGGTGCGGGTCAAGTTGGCACCTCCCTTGCAGAACTGTTATCCGTTGATAACAACGATGTCACCGTGGTGGATATAGACGGTGCTCAACTACAAAGGTTACAGGACCGGCTCGATATTCGCACTGTGCAGGGACATGCCTCTCACCCTGATATTTTAGAGCAAGCTGGGCTAGAAGACGCAGATATGCTAATTGCCACCACCCAAAATGATGAGACCAATATCATCGCTTGCCAATTTGCCCATGTGCTCTACAAAACCGATACCAAAATCGCCCGAGTGCGCAGTGCCTCCTACCTTGAGCACCCCGAACTGTTTGACCGTAAACTCAACCTAGACGCCCTACCGATTGATGTGCTTATTAGCCCTGAAGTGCTGATGAAAAACTATATTCTGCAGCTCATTGAATACCCGGGCTCTCTACAGGTGGTGGATTTTGCTGAGGGTAAAGTTCGACTGGTGGCTTTTCGCGCTTACTCAGGTGGCGTGCTGGTGGGCAAACAGATTAAAGAGATCAAACACCATCTACCTAAAGGGGTTCAAACCCGCATTGTTGCCATCTACCGACGAGACAGTGTGGTCATGCCCACAGGCGATATCACCATTCAGGCTGGGGATGAAGTATTTTTCTTAGCCAAACCCGAGCATATTCCGGTGATTATCGAAGAACTTCGTCACAAAAAAACCAAGCCTTCTCGCCACATTATTATTGCCGGCGGCGGCAATATCGGCCTAAGCTTGGCAAAAGAGCTGGAGGAGGACCATAATGTCAAAGTCATTGAGCACAATATGCTAAGAGCTCGAGTGATTGCTGAGTCACTAGAAAAAACCATTGTGGTGCAAGGTGATGTAGCAGATAAGAGCCTGCTCGTCGAGGAGAATATGGACGAAGCGGATCTCTATATTGCAGTCACCAATGAAGATGAAACCAATATCATCTCCAGCATGATGGGCAAAAAACTCGGTGCAACCCGAGTCATCGCCTTAGTTAACAATCAAAACTATGTGGAACTCACACAACTCAACAGTATTGATGTTGCCATCTCGGCAGATCAGATCACCACCAGCCACCTGCTGCACTATATGCATGAAGGAGACACGGTCAAAGCCTTCACCCTAAGACGGGGCGCCGCAGAAGCCATTGAGATTGTTGCCCACGGCAGCGAAAACACCTCTCAAGTGATCGGCAAGCGCATTGGCGAGATTCCTTGGCCAAACAATATCACAGTTGGTAGTATTGTCCGAGGCGATGAAGTGATTATGGCACACCGAGATACCATTATCGAAGCAGAAGACCACATTATCCTCTTTCTGAATGACCGCCACAGTGCCGATGAGGTGACGGAGTTATTTGATCCTGAGCGCCCCAAATCTCATTGGACACGCTGGTTTAAATAGGTCTTAACGATGCACCTTAGACTCATTCAAAAAATTCTTGGCCTCCTGCTGATGCTGTTCAGCGCTACCTTGATCCCCCCCGTGATTGTCGCCTATCTCTACCATGATGGCGGCCTATCCGCCTTTATAGCGGTGATGATGGTACTATTCAGTTTAGGACTGCTTCTATGGTATCCCGTACACAACTATACACAGGAGCTCAAGGTTCGGGATGGTTTCTTTATTGTGGTGATGTTCTGGACGGTGCTGGGCTTTATGGGGGCCATTCCTTTCTATCTTGACCCCAGCATCACCATTAGCCTAACCGACGCCATTTTTGAATCCTTTTCTGGCCTGACCACCACTGGCGCAACCGTGCTCACTGGACTTGATCAGCTGCCTCACAGCTTTCTCTGGTATCGCCAACAACTGCAATGGATGGGGGGGTTGGGGATTATCGTCTTAGCTGTGGCCATTTTGCCCATGCTAGGCATTGGAGGGATGCAGCTTTATAAAGCCGAAGCGCCAGGCCCAGTTAAAGATGCCAAACTGGCCCCTCGCATCTCCGAAACAGCTAAGGCTTTATGGTACATCTACCTTGGCCTGACCGTTGCGTGTGCCTTAGCCTACCGCTGGGCAGGCATGCCTTGGTTTGATGCCTTGGCACATAGCCTCTCCACTGTCGCCATAGGTGGCTTCTCCACCCATGATGCCAGTATCGGTTATTTTAATAACACCAATATTGATACCATTGCCATTCTCTTTATGACGCTCGCCGGCATTAACTTTGCCCTACACTTTACCGCTTGGCGAAACTTTAGCTTCTCTCCCTATCGACTTGACCCAGAAGCCCGTGCCTATATCCTAATTCTGATTCTGGGCACCCTTGTGGTCACAACCTATCTCTACTTCAACCAGGTGTATCCTACTTGGATGGAGGCCTTGCGTTATGGTGCCTTCCAAACAGTCTCCATCGCCACAACCACCGGCTTTGCAACCGCTGACTTTGCCCACTGGCCCGCCTTTGTTCCGATATTTTTAATTATACTCAGCTTTATTGGTGCCAGTGCAGGCTCTACTGGCGGCGGCATGAAAGTCATCCGTGCCCTGCTTATCTGGAAACAAGGGGTGTGTGAGGTCAAACAACTGCTTCACCCCAATGCCATTCTCACGGTGCGACTCAATGGCAAAGGCATCCCCCCAAAAATCATTAATGCCGTCTGGGGATTTTTCTCTCTCTATGTAGTTATTGTCGCCACCCTTACCCTGCTACTTATGGCCTTTGGCCTAGATCAAACGACCGCCTTCTCCGCCACTGCCGCCATGCTCAATAATTTAGGGCCAGGGCTGGGAGAGGTCGCCGCCAACTTCCAAAGCCTCAGTGATCCGGTAAAGTGGACACTCACCTTTACCATGTTGCTAGGACGATTGGAAATTTTTACCCTGCTCGTACTGTTCACCCCAGCCTTCTGGAGACGCTAAATGAACCCAGCTGAAAAATGGGACCCAAAACACCAAGAACAAATCCAAAATCTTCAAAAAAATGCCAAAATCCCCAGTCCTGCCTGGGTATTACAGCATCATGCAGAGTTTCTACCCCTTAGAGGCAAAGGGCTAGATTTAGCTTGCGGACTGGGAGGCAATGCTTTGTTTATGGCACGCTGTGGTCTTAAGGTTGAAGCTTGGGATATCTCTGATGTGGCGCTCACCCACCTCAACAACATTGCCGCTGTTCAAAGACTGCCCATTCAACCTGTGATAACTCACCTTGATCAGATGCTGTTTCCCTATCAGCAGTTTGATGTGATTGTGGTTAGCCGCTATCTTAACCGTGCCCTCTTTCCCCAAATTGAACAGGCGCTTAAACCCAATGGCACGCTCTACTACCAAACCTTTCTCGCCCCTGTGCAAGACAATGCGCCTCAAAACCCAGACTTCTATCTAAAAAGCGGAGAGCTCACATGCGCCTTTCCTAGCCTCACGACTCAAGTTTACGGCGAAGGCTGGCTAAGAGACGAAAATCAAACCCATCGCTATGCTTGGTGGATAGGTAAAAAATAGGTATTTGACGAGACTGGAATGAGTCGTGCAAAGGATTTAATCAGC
>CAYOOU010000048.1:0-12580 GCA_964405635.1 uncultured Piscirickettsiaceae bacterium | reverse complement strand
TCGGCTCTAAA
The DNA here is from genome assembly GCA_964405635.1 of uncultured Piscirickettsiaceae bacterium. Classification (GTDB taxonomy): domain Bacteria; phylum Pseudomonadota; class Gammaproteobacteria; order Thiomicrospirales; family Thiomicrospiraceae; genus JALUXI01. Next base: position 12,569 of record CAYOOU010000048.1, on the reverse strand, counting down.
CTCTTAAACACATCCTTTTCCATTCTCACACCTCCTGTTTATTTTTCATTCTACAGATAAGGCTCCAAATAGAAAGGCCTCCCCTTTTGTATTACGACAGGTTGTGTCGCATTAACTAGATGAGGCCTTTAGGGAAGTGCTCATGCTCTTACAACCGCCATGACTTGATCAAGATAGTCATCCCTGTCAGACATAAAGAAAACATGATGCTCAGCCAATTGCGATCGACTGAGTTTCCACTGTCCTTCAATCACTTCACGAGAGGTCGTAGGCGGACTGATAATAATGCTTTCTAATTCGACTTCGTCGTTTAGACGAGATTGTATATTTTTGATTCTATGGCTAAATTCAATTTTGTCCTCACCAATGCCCGTTCGCAGAATTCCATGTGGATCGACAAAGATGATACGCTGTTTGGTTTGACCCTTTTCATCTTGCCATAATCGCCATACAATAAAATCAGGATAAAATCCCCCCGCTTCAAAGAAGCCAATGCCTTTACGAACCAAGTTTCGTAACAGATAAATTTCTTCTCCCGTCTGCTTAAGCAAAGACTGATGGGTGTTTAACCAAACCTTTAAGTCCTCAATAAATTGATATTCTGAAGGCTCAAGCGCAACAGGCTGAATTTTGATTCTATCTGAGGTTGCACACAGAAGCGGGTTAAATAAATGATGATCAAATTGTATGCCTTTAACCGATTGCCTACCTGAATCAAAAAGCGTTTTAGCATGCACTTCAAAGTCTTCTTTTAACTGCTTAATATCCTCAATCAAAGCAGAATCACTGGCATCAACGGTAATCGTATATTCAGAGTCAATCGGCAAATTATCATTGGCATTCTCAAGTGTGACAACTTCAAGTCTGGGCTCTAAATAACTTCGTTTATAGTGGTTATGAACCTTATCTGCCAATCTGGACAACAACTCCAATGCCAGCTCTTGCCACAAAACAAAATTGCTCGACTTCATCTCCCATTTATCATCTGGCAAGTAAATGTCATACCAATTCGATTGCAACAATAAAGCCTGCAAACGATCTTTTTGCACAATTAAGTTCGCATACCCGCGACTTTGTACATAACGACTTAAAGCCAAATATAACTGATCATAACGCAATAAACTTGCGTGAAGCTCATCAAAACAAAGCCCATCTGATTCCGCAACATACCCCACCTCCTTCTCATTAACGGCTTCATTTGCCACTAAGACCTTAAGATTTGGTCGCCTATCTAAAACGATTTTGCGCCCTTTTTTTAACAGACTAGGCGGAATATTAAAGTCCTTTCCTTTCCCTCCGAATAAAACTAAAGGGCCATCTTTAGCGAATGAATAAGCCTGATGCGTATCTTGACGAACCTTCGGGCGAAGCATTTTTAGACGCTCTCCCATGCCCTCTAGCACAGTCAGCTCAACGGTTTCAATATAGGTTTCCTCATTACCTGGTAAGCCCTCCTCTGATAAATAATCTTTGAAAGCGGCAATAAAGTCAGAACCAATACCAAACACATTCAGAGTTTCCAGCAATTGCACATATTTCGGTGCAGATATCGGCTGATAACGACTCGAACGCATGAGACTCATATCTCGACCTTTTAAACGCACACCACGACCAAATAGCTGGATAATTTGTGACCCCTCTTTTTTGCCCGTATTCATTAACCCCATGGACGACACACGCCAAGAGTTCCAGCCTTCCACAAATTTTTTGGAGCCAATTAAGAGATTGATCGGTGAATTCACATCATTGATTTGTGCAAAGTGCGGGCTGGCAAATTCGGTCTTGGCAATTTGAATCTCACAATCCAGTTGATCCTTTTGAGCATCCGCACTTAAACTGGCTTGCAAATGATCGGCTAAACCTTTTGCATCCCCTACATTAATCAAGCCAAAGGGTTTCGTGCTTTCTCCCACCTTGAGTAAAAGCTCACCTGAATCTCCTGTTATGCGTTCAACAATTAAAGCCCCCCCGCCACTGGATTGAAAAACCCTTTGACACACATCCACAAACACCTGATTGGCAGAGAGTTTTAATGCTTTAAGATAAGGAAAACTCGACCCAAAAATATCACGTCCCTGCTCATCCACCAGACCAGAGATCTTGGCATTACGATTTAAGACCGAATCAATGGTTTGAACTGCCTCAACTTGGTTCGACAAAAACCAGCCCAAAAACTTTAAAACCTTAGCAATATCAGAGGCCCGCTCTTGATAATTTTTAGCCGACTCTTTTTTACCATCCTCTTTCACCACACTCGCCCCCACAAAGACCCAAAGCGGCATGGTCAAATTATAGGCTTCAAACTCACGATGTCGGTCTTGATACAGCCGCAACTGCTGATAAAACGCCAATAAAGCTGCGGTTAAATAAGGCTTTTGATGAATAATATCTTCTTGTTTATTCGGCAAGTTAAAAATACGATAATCCTTACCGTACCCATCCTCATAAAAATAGCGATAGGCATAATCAAAGACAATCGACTTTGCATAATCCAACTCAATCTCGGTATTTTTAGCTGCCACCACAGCCTCTTTAAAGGTGGCAGAATACTCAAAGGTAAAACCCTGTCCTGAAAGTGAATCACGATAACGCTTCCAAGCCTCCCCGCCCATCCCCCGATGGCCTTCGTCCACCAAAATCAAGTTTTGATCACCAAAGCTAGCGACCTCCATCACAGCGCCCCCTTGTGTATCGCCAAACTTAGTGATTTCTGTGACAAAAATATCCCCACTCGTTATCTGAGCGGTTTGCGCTAATCGTTCTGGATGAAAGCCACTTTCAGAAAGCTCAAGCATATGCTGTTCACTCAGTCTCTCATTAGGACTAATCAGAATGGTTTGACTGTAGTCATCCAGTTTGGCGGCTTTTTTCGCATAATGCTGAAACTGCAAAATATTGCAGTGCATCAACAAAGTCTTACCGCTACCCGTGGCATTTTGCAAACACAGTTTATTGAGCTCTTCAAAAGTATAAGCAGACACAGGCGGCTCAAAACCTTGTGCAACATAATGCGCATTAAACTGATTCACATAGCGATTAAGACTGTTAAGCAGCTCAAATCGATTGCTAAAAAATTCATACAAATAAATTTCAACAAACAACAAGCTCAGCCACTGAAAATATTTCCATTCAATCGGACGCTCTCGCCGCTCATTCATCCGATCCAAGTGTGCGACGATATTCGCATCAAAGCTTTTGAGTTGTTGCTCCGAATACTGCCAAGTGGGTTGCCAATGGGCAATGAGTGCCGACAAATAATAATGATGTCGGTCAGCGCCAATGCCTGATTGCGCTTTTTTGACCGAACTGGCAATTACATCCATTGCACGCACCTTACTGCCCTTCTTAAGAAAGGCCTCATCCAGAGGATTGATACCAAATTGCGTTAAAAGCCACTGATTCAACACCAGCTTTTTATTAAAATGATTTTTGGGGTCTAACTTCTTAGGTTTTGCCATATTGATATTCTTTTCTTAAAAAACCTTTACACAAGTGAATGTGCGACTAAAACCCAAATCCTCAGATAGAAATTGGATAAAAAAATTGCAAACACATTCCAAAATGCCTATTATATTAAGCATAAGTGGATCGGGGGTGCCCGGTCGGCGTCTAGCCTCGGTGAGTTTCATCGGGGCTTTTCGCTTTATTCCACAAGTATCTAACTGGTCTGGTCAATTTCTTCAACTGCTCTTCTTCAACAGCTCTTTTGAGCCATTCTCTTAATTGTGATCTATGAAGGTTAAGATGATTCAGAAGATCACTCTCTGGTACTGCTTTGATGGTTAAGCTCTTGACTTCATTTAAAAATATGGAGTAGAAGATATCATGCTGATTTTTGTGTTTTTCCTCTTCAAGATTGGCATCCTTAGATAAGGCTTCTGCTGTATTAAGTTCATCTGAAATTTTTTCTTCATGATGATGAGTTGAAGGCTCAGCTTCATTCCTCAATAAGCCCACCTATTCAGCACTACCCATATCATTAAAGAGATCAAACTGAGAATCTGAGTCTTTCACTAAATCCAAATCAGTTTCTTTACCCTCTTCTGACTTATTTGATTGTTCAATAGCATTTGTATTTTCAGGAGGGGTGAGTAAATCATGGAGATCTAAATCAGAAACATTCGAATCGAGTAAATAGCCTCCCAAACTTACCAATTCTGAATTTGCAGCCTCAAGGTCATCTGAAGGTTTCACCCACATAGGCACCCATTGCTTCTTTAAATTCTCTTTAGCGCCTGAAATTGTCCCTCCTGTTTTACCTGAATGAACAACTATAGAGACATCAGCCAGACAATAGATATATTTGTTTCTAGCCATAGCATTACCGACATTAAAGCCAGCTTCAGGGTAGAACGGAGAAATGAGAACGGCTCTTTTTTCCATTAGGCCTTGACGCCATTTTGAACTACATGAAGCCTTCAAAAGGTTATCAGCTAGAACGCCAATGGCAAAACCACCATTATCTAAAGCGGAGATCATTGAAGCTTCATCAATCCCTTTGGCTCCACCAGAGACAATAGGTAGCCCTTTTAATGCAGCCCTTTGTCCTAACTGATTGGTAAAGCTTAAATCCTCAGGAGTCGCTTTTCTGGAGCCTACCACGGCTAAACCCCCCGTATTTAATAATTCTTGATTTCCACAGCCAAATAAAACTGGAGGAGCATGCATTTTTAAGCGAGCTTTTAATCTTTTTGGATAAGCTTTATCAGATCGAGTGATCACCCATAAACCCGCCCGCGACCACCTTTCCATCGCAAGGGCAAAGCTATGGCCACGGTTTAACAACCCAATAATTCGTTCTCGGGTAATTTTGTTATCCTCCCAATCTGACAATAAACTCGGAACATCTTGCTCCATAAACACCTCTGGGCTTAATCCTTTACCCATAAGCCAAGAAGCGAGTTTTCCCCATTCGGTATTAGTTAGTGGCTTTACTTCACCTTTTTGAGGACGTGAAAAATAGCTCGTCAGTAAGATGGTTGCTTGTGCATTTAAAGATAAATTCATGAGTCTTTCACCGCTGATGAAGCTAACGCAACGGGGTAAACCCAACCACTTCCTGCTTGTTGTAGCAAGGCGGCCAGCACGGTTAAAGTCCAACCTGAATCCACGACATCATCCAGTAAAAAAACAGGCTCACAAGGGATGTCCTCTTGGATAGCAAATACCCCATCTAAGTTATGGCATTGATGAAATCGATTATTTTGGAGTTTTTGTGGCTGATTGTCTCTGACTTTATGAATAGCAGGAATAAATGGTATACCAAGTTTGTTAGCCACCCTATGTGCAAAATCAGGAACCAGGTTTGGATGATGTTTTGAAGGAACACAAGTCAGCCAAGTAGGTTTATTATCAGGTTTCCATCGGTTGATTATCATATCCGTTAAAGCCTCAACAAGTTCATCGCTAAAATGACCTCCATGCTTGCCATCTGCAACTAGCCGTCCCCAGCCTGCATCATTCCAATAAGATAATACTCGACCCTCTTGAGCCTGCAATGCTGGTTTTAAATTTCCTTTAAAACCATATTCTACAAAGGCATTGGGGGCGACTTGTTTTTTGGGTTTTATTGGGATTTCAGCGTGTTTCAAAAAACTGGCTGCTGCATGAACTTTTTCACTCTCAACATAAGCAGGAATGATATCTCGCCCTATACAGGATGAACATTTTCCACACGGAACCGTTGCATTGTCATCTAATGCTTTCTGTAAAAAATTCATTTTACATTCACGGGTTGAAATATATTCTTGAACTTCAGCCCATTCTAGCTCACGCTGCTGAGTCAAATGTTCAACTCTTTCTCTATCCATCACAAACACATTGGATGTTCGGTACCATTTAGAACCATGTTTAATCACGGTTGAGGGTGTTTCAACGCTTAATAATTTCAAAACCTTATTAATCTGACCATTGCGTAAGTTTGAATATTGTTCTAACTGCGACACACTCAAGCCATCGTGCCTATCCAGCAGGCCTAAAATCTGATGAATTTCTTGCTCACTTGGAAAAGCATTACTTCTAAAATATTCATGAATATCCTCATCTTCATTGCCAGACATTAAAATACCGACCGAATAATCAATACCGCGACCAGCACGCCCTACTTGCTGGTAATACCCCACAATAGAACCCGTAGCTTGGTAGTGAATAACAAAACCAAGGTCTGGTTTATCATATCCCATACCCAATGCCGTTGTAGCCACTAAAACTTTTATTTGATTATTCAATAGCTGTGCTTCAAGGTGCAGACGATAAGTATGACTATCTTCAAAACCGACACCCTCAACACTTCCATGATAGGCTTTTGCTGAAATGCCTTGAGAGCTTAGCCAGTTCGCAACCTTCTCCGCATCTCGAGTCGTTAAGGTGTAAACAATTCCCGTTCCCTCTAGCTTTGGAATCCTGTCTGCTAACCAAGCTAAACGAGAGGCCTGATCAGAAAGAACGATCGTTTGCAATGCTAAGCTTTCCCGAGTAAGTGGCCCACGCTGAATTTGTAAATTACCCATCTGCTCTTTAATATCTTGAACCACACGGTTATTCGCCGTTGCTGTTGTTGCTAAAACAGGTGTATTGTCTGGCAACTGCTTTAAAATATTCACAATGCGTCGATAATCAGGTCGAAAATCATGCCCCCAATCTGAAATACAGTGTGCCTCATCAATAACCATTAATGAAATTCGATCTGCCATGGGTTGCAACACCGTCTCAACAAATGTGTCATTGGCTAATCGTTCAGGTGAAATGAATAAACAATCAATTTCATCTTTAAGCAGTCTTTCTTTAACTTCATCCCAATAAACACTATTAGTAGAATTTATCGTTTCGGCCTTAATCCCTAAGCGCTGGGCTGATTGAATTTGATTTCTCATCAATGCCAACAAGGGAGAAACGATAATCGTTGACCCCAGGCCATTGTCACGAAAAATCTTGGTGCTGATGAAATAAACCGAGCTTTTCCCCCAGCCAGTGCGTTGGACGACTAATAGCTTTTGACGACGATTTACTATACCGTCAATTGCCTCCCACTGACCATCACGAAAACAGGCATGGGGATTCCCTAACGATGTTTTTAATAGAAGTTCCGCTGCACTCTTATCTATCACTTATGCCTCTCCCCACATTTTTTGCATAAAGGCTTCTTGGATGTACATTTCAGCCATGGTAATGCATAGGGCTTGTTCACTGCGAAGTCCTTTTTTAAACAACTTGGGTAGAAGTCGCTGAAAAGGCCTCATCCAGAGGATTGATACCAAATTGCGTTAAAAGCCACTGATTCAACACCAGCTTTTTATTATAATGATTTTTGGGGTCTAACTTCTTAGGTTTTGCCATATTTAATCCTCAACCCACTTTTCTTTCAAAGAAATTTAACCATTGATTAAAAAGTTGGCATTGTTGACGCATTTTTGTCAGACCAATTTGCTGGGCAATTGGCAAACTTTGACGCACTTTTTTATAATATCCAGCGAGTTGTGCAATACGCTTTGAGGGGGCTTTTATTGGATCTGTATTAATATGCTCTGGTGTCTCATACTCATCTATTACTAACTGAAGGTCGTTTAAATTAATTTTCATTTGAGCCGCTAGGATATTCGCATCACTAAACAATAAAGCTTCAAACTCATGCATTTGAATATAGGGGATAAAACGCTCTTCAAGTTTTGCAATATCAGGCAATGCTGATGACACCGACTTAAGCGTTGCTTGTTGCAAAATTCGAGACTTTTCATCGAGCGGAACGGTCTCACCTGAGCTTAAACGGCTCTGAATTTCATCCATACCAGGCCAATTCGTATCCAAACGGAAATAATCGACCATTGTACTCACAAAGGTATCATCTCGCTGTTTCAAGTAATTTTTTATATCAGTCAAAACACGCTCAAATTTTACATTCCCCCCTTTGTGGCCTGCTTTGCCAACAACAGAAGCCGCCACATAAACGCCTTGTTCAGCTAAATAGGGGGTAACAACAGAATGAATAAAATTCCTCTCACTGGGCCCCTCCACTACAATATTCACAATGACACTATTCATAATTAGGTGCTCCAACGACAACATTTTTACGCCAAAGCTCTCCTAAAGAGTAATCTTCAAGCCATTCATTCAAATTGTCTTCTTTCAAGCGCTCAAATGTTGAAGTGCCTTCTTTTCGATTAACAACCACCACCTCATTAGGAACAAAGTAGTCCACCAATGCAGGTGATTGTGTTGAGATAATGACCTGTGTTTGATCAGAGGCTTCTCGAACCAATTCCGCCAGCACCTCAATCGCATACGGGTGCAATCCCAGTTCAGGTTCATCAATCACGATTGTAGAAGGCAATTCTGGCTGCAATAATGCGGTTGCTAGACAGATAAAACGAATCGAACCATCCGATAAATGATAAGGTTGCATTGGGTAGTCCGAGCCTTTTTGTGTCCAAGTTAAGCGAACTTTTTCTGCTTCTCCAAACACCCTAGGATTCAATAAAAAATCATCAAAAAATGGCATTACCAAACGGATAGTATCTATTATCTTTTGATAAGCATCTGGTTTACTTGCTCTAAGTTTAAGTAAAAATGGTGCAATATTGGATGCATCAGGCCATAATGTTCTATTATGTTCAACAATCTCATAACGACGCATGGGTGCAGTGGCGCTCGTATCGTGAAAATGATAGACAACCCAGTTAGAGATAGCGCTATGAACATAATACCCAACACCTCTTTGTGTCCAAATACCTTCTTCATCTTTTGCTTCGACTAGGGCACTTTCAAAACGATCTGAGCCGATTGTACGCCATGATCCCATATCATATTTTTGCTCTTCAAGCTTAATCACAAACTTTTCTTCTACTGAAGGTTTTAGCGTAAAGCGGTAATCATTCTTCCCAAACCGAAAGTGCATGCTTAATTCGGGAGTGACTTTAGGCCCATTAAAAAGGAAACCATCAGCGCCTCCATGCTCAATTACATAGCCCCCTAACTTTTGGTCAACCATTGCGCGTAATAAACGAAATATTTCAATAAAGTTACTTTTACCAGCACCATTACCACCAATAAATACATTCAGCTTATTTAACTCAAAGTCTTTTAATTCTTTAATAGATTTAAACCCTTGAACGGAAATTTTATCGAGTGAAGTGCCCATTTAACTTCCCTCCCACATTTTTTGCATAAAGGCTTCTTCAATCGACAGTAAGCGAGTTTTGGCGCTGCCGTGTAGCTGTAGGCCGTGTGGGCCATTGATGTAGATTTTGTCAAACTCCGTATCGGCTTGGTTAATGCCCATCGATGCCATATAGGCTTCTAAGAAAGCGGAATCTTTTTCGGGATCATCAGTGAGTTTGCGCCAAATCACCAGCACCGAGTCACGCAATTCATCCTGACCTGGCACTTGGCGAACCCAACCTTCGACCGTACGAATTTGATAAGGTGACACCTGTCCATCGCCCTGTTTTAATCTACCGACGACTCTTAAACGCGTATGTTGTTCTTCAGGGAGTTCGGGATCCTTTTCTCGGGCAAACTCACACTCAAACGCCCGCCATTTATCCAACTTGACCACATTTAAACCAATCAACCAGTTAAAGGTTTCGATAAGGTCTATCGTTTGAGGTTTTGACTCATCTGAATTCGGGCGTTTAATTTTAAGCTGATAATGAGCAGGATCCTTAAACTGATCCAGATTCAATAAAGAGGGACTTTCCGCGGTTTCTGCTTCCAATAAATAGGACAACATAAAGTCTTTCGGCACGGTTTCAGGGTCATAAGTGCGGCTATCGACCAGATTATTCAGCGTATCTTCGTATTGTTCCAGACGCAAATATTTAAAACATTGCGACACGCCACCCGCTTTGCCTTCCGCATTAAAAACTGGCTTGCCTTCTTTCCAGTCTTTGGCATAAATCACTTTTTGAATGCGGGGTTTGGTGACCGTATCAAAATAATTGCCCATTTCGACCAAAATATATTTACGACTGCCTTGATCTTCTCGATTCAGGTTGATAACCGCATGACCTGTTGTGCCTGAGCCGGCGAAATAATCAAGGACTAATGAACTGTCTACTGTTGACTTAATAACACGATTTATTAAACATGATGGCTTTTGAGTATCAAAGCCAACCCTTTCTCTGTCATTGGCTGAAAGAGGTTTAATTTCATCATCTACCCATAAATCTCCAACGGCATTACCTTCTTTTTCATCAAGATACCTTTTCACACGAGGTATACCATTTTTTGTAAAAATAATTCTATCTTCAGACAAGCCTTTATTAATCTTTTCTTGCCCCCAAATCCAATGTTTACCTTTTGGAGGTTCAATTAGCCTGTCCCCAAAGTAGCGAGCTTCACCTTGTCCTTTTTGCGTGAAATCAAACGAGCCATATTTTCTTCCTGTTTTCTTCTCAATATATGAATAATTTTTATCATCCTTGTCAGACTGTATATATATTTTTTTTAACTTCATAAACTGGCTCTTTCTAAAAACTATTATTTTTTCATATATATTAGAAAAATATTTACTTTGTTTTTTAGCAGCAGTAAGCTTTTGCCACACAATTTCATTCACATAATTATCAAAGCCGAAAATTTGAGATAATAAGATACGTAATTCATGCCACTCGTCCTGATCGATACTAGAAAAAAATGGGGCTGATAAGTGCATTAAATCAGTAGATAGGATAACTCTATCATGTATCATAGAAAGCCAACTTGAGTGCTGGTAGCTATCTTTGTACATAAACCCATCCCCGCCTGTGTTATAGGGCGGATCGATATAAATACACTTTACCTGCTCCCGATACTTTTCTTGCATCAAATTTAAAGCCTGAAAATTCTCAGAATGAATCAATACCCCACTGCTCTGCTCATCTAAATCTTCTATTTCAGCCAGCAGTTCATCTTTAAAGGCATTGTCAAAAAACTGGGTATCTAGGACAAGATATTTAAATTTTTCATGGGCTAAAACCGCATCACAGCCTTGGGCTTTTATCTCATCCAGTTCTTGCAAATCAATGGCAAAAAGAGAAACCCATTCGTCTCTTTGGGCGGGATTATTTAAGGCTTTTTCAAGCAGGGCTGGGGATTTTGACAAAAAATCGAGTGTGAAACAATATTGGGTTTCGGTGACAAATTTCTTTTTGAGCCAGAGCTTTTTCTGAAAGTCTTCTAACTGGGCTAAAAAGGTAATTATGTCTTTGGCAATGCGGCGTAACACTTTGATCTGTTGCAACCAAGTTTCTACCATGGGTGCATCGGCTTGCTCGACATCATCCAAGCGCATGATTTCGTTTTTAATGTAAAAATCCAATTCCCGCTGTAAAAAACCGCCTAAGTCTTTATGGATAAAGTAATCTAGGGTATTTTTACTGGTGTAGTTATTGAGGTATTTGGTGATCAATGGTCTTTGCGGAAGTTTGTCGGTGGGGGCAAGCAGTTGGGCAAACGCTAAATAATCTGCATCAAAGCCTTCGCTGTCTTGCATTGCGGCCAGTTGGTCTTGAATCACGCGGGTGATCGCCAGATTGGGCAAGTCCCGTTTATTGGCCCGTTTACCATAACGGGCTTTGAGTTGCTTTTCTTGTTCTGGTGTGATGACATCGTCTTTGGTGGCGACTCGGAAATGGAAATAAATTTCCAACTCCCCCTGTTCATTGATGGCAAGGGGTTTGTCGGTATCAATAAAAAACTGGCGTTTTTCCGATTCTTTGTTGTTATTGTGTTCGCCTTGTTTGGCGTCGATCAATTTAAAGTGAATGCGTTTGTTTTTCAGTTGTGGGGTGTCATCCAAATCGAGTGTGCCGGCTTGCGTTTGCTTGCGTGCTTGCTCGGCTTGTTTTTTGGCGGCCTCGGCAATATCAAAACTATATTCCTGAAAACTTTCGGTGGTTTTGATGTAATACTGGTCTTTATTCGCCCAGTGCAAATAAACTTCACTGCCATCATAAGGCACAGCATAAGCCGCAGCACGGGATTTATTCTCTGCCACATGATAGCGACGGCTCATAAAATCCCCGCCATCATAATAACGGCTAAAGAAACGGATTAAATGATCATAAATCACGGCATGACTGCTCAGATTGCCTTTGCCACTTTTCGCTTGTGCGACGGCTTTGAGATAGTCTTGAGCGGCTGGCACCGTTTTAAAATACTCAACCAGCTCCCCCTTGTCATCAAACGCCTCTTCGCCTAACTGGCTGATTAAAGCACGCTTAGCGGCTTCAATGGCTTGGTTTTGTTCCGCTTGATCGGCATCGGCAAACACCGCATCAATTTGCTGATCGAGCTCTTTATCTAAGAAGGCATGAATCCGATCCGCTTTAGAGTGCATGATTTTATAAAGCCCAAAATCCAACTCAGGCTGATCCAGCTGAAACATGGATTTTAATAAGGTGGTAAATTTGGCTTTAAGCTCACTCGCTTGTGACATGCTTCTCCCCCGTCCATAAGAATAAAAAACCGAAAAATAAGTTATCTTATCAATGAGAGGCAACAGATGCACTCATTTATTTGACTGAACATTTAACCATCAATAGCGACTAAAGTTGTCGCAAAGAGACTGTTTTGCTGTTTCAACTTTATGACAC
>CAYOOU010000047.1:0-12713 GCA_964405635.1 uncultured Piscirickettsiaceae bacterium | reverse complement strand
CTTGATGCTGAAAATTTGGCTTGCCCAGAAGCCAAGGGATTTAATCAGCGCTTCCTTAAGTAAGCCTCAATATAGCTTTGTGGCAACTTGGTGGGACGGTGGGTTTGAGCATCGACACAGACCCAAGTCGTTTCACCGCTAAAAACGGTTTTTTGGTCAGCCAGACGGACAAACTCATAATACCGTTTTCGCTGGCAGCAGCCTATGCGCTCTCCAATCCAACTGCGAAGCAGAATCACTTCTCCCAACAGGCAGGGGTGATGAAAGTTCATAATGTGCTGCTTTGCCAATAACACCTTGCCCTGACTTTTCTGTACTTCAAGGGTAAGCCCCACTGCTACTGCATGTTCAATGGCTATTTGCTCCATCCAGTTGAGATAGACTTTATTGTTTACATGTCCCATTAGGTCAATCTCTTCAGGGGTGACGGTGTGGTGTTTCTCAAAGATGGGGGCGTGCATGGCGAGTTGTCTGTCCTCATGGTAAAATTGTCCAAATTTTTATTATATTAAAGCGAGAATGTAAATGGCGGGAAATACTTTAGGGCAATGTTTTCGGGTGACCACCTTTGGCGAGAGTCATGGTAAAGCTTTGGGGGCGATTATCGATGGCTGCCCTCCAGGACTGGAATTGACGGAGGCGGATATTCAACAGGAGTTGGACCGCCGCAAGCCTGGCACTTCCAAGTTTACCACTCAGCGACGGGAAGCAGATGAAGTGGAGATTTTGTCTGGGGTGTTTGAAGGCAAAACCACCGGCACGCCGATTGGGTTGTTGATTCGCAATACCGATCAACGTTCACAGGACTACTCTCAAGTAGCTGAGACTTTTCGTCCTGCTCATGCGGATTATACCTATACCCAAAAATATGGTTTTCGTGACTATCGAGGTGGAGGTCGTTCCTCTGCTCGAGAAACTGCCATGCGAGTGGCGGCAGGCGCCATTGCTAAAAAATATCTTAAAGAGCGGTTAGGCGTTGAGATTAAAGGCTACCTTTCTCAGCTTGGCCCCATTAAGGTGGAAAATGTCTCTTGGCCTTTTGATAACGACAATCCACTGTTTTGTCCTGACCCAGAAAAGCGGCAGGAGATGGAGCAGTTTATGGTAGATTTGAAAAAGACGGGTGACTCCATTGGCGCAAAGATTACGGTGATTGCCAAAAATGTTCCTGTAGGCTTGGGAGAGCCGGTGTTTGACCGTTTGGATGCCGATCTTGCCCACGCTCTAATGAGCATCAATGCGGTGAAAGGGGTAGAGATTGGTGATGGCTTTGCGGTGGTCAATCAGCGCGGCTCGGAGCATCGAGATGAGATGGAGCCAGAGCAGGGCTTTCTCTCCAACCATGCTGGTGGTATTTTAGGGGGAATCTCCACAGGGCAGGATATTCTGGCGCATATCGCTCTTAAACCCACTTCGAGCATTACCATTCCTGGCAAGAGCATTACCACCGATGGGCAACCCACTGAGATGATCACCAAAGGGCGGCATGACCCTTGTGTTGGCATTCGAGCCACCCCAATTGCTGAAGCGCAAATGGCGATTGTGCTAATGGATCACTTTATGCGAAACCGAGCACAAAATGCCGATGTAGAGCCACCGATTATGGATTTGGCGCATCCGCACGCTTAAACAATGACTGCCGTGTTCGGTCAAGCAACATGACGGCCTTGTCACATAAGCCGTCACACTTTACCCAGCTCTCCAGCTTCTACTTTTTCTATTTTGCTGGCTTGGGGGCTCTCATTCCCTATATTAGCCTCTACTTTCAACATCTTGGGTTTTCTTCGATTCAAATTGGACAGCTAATGGGCGTGCTCATTGGCACCAAAGTCATTGCGCCCAATCTCTGGGGGTGGCTGGCAGATACGACCCGTAAGTTGGTGATCTGGATTCAGGTTTCTAGCCTTTTTAGCCTAATTGCTTTGGCAGGACTGGGGGTTTTGAATACTTTTTCTGCTTTGTTGGCAATGATGTTTGTGTTTAGTTTTTTCTGGCACGCCACTTTGCCGTTGTTTGAGGCTTACACCTTTAAAACTTTAGGGACAATGAAAACCGCTTATGGTCGAGTACGCCTTTGGGGGTCGGTGGGCTTTATTATCGCAGTGCTACTGGTGGGATGGAGTATTGAGCAGTGGGGAGTGGGCACGTTGCCGCTGATGTTGCTCAGTGTGATGGGGCTGGCTTTTGTTTCCACCTTGTGGACTCGAGAGCCGACCACCGTTTCGGTTGAGCCACCTAAGCGTGAGCAGGCGTTGACTGTTTGGCAGATTCTTCGTCAACCGTGGATTGTGAGTTTACTGGGGGTCAGCTTTCTGATTCAGTTCTCACATGGCGCCTACTATAGTTTTTATAGCATCTATCTGGCTGATGCAGGGTACAGTAAATCTTTGATTGCTTGGCTTTGGGCGCTAGGGGTGATTGCAGAGATCGGTATTTTTTACTTTATGACCCTTTTGTTGCACCACTGGTCAGCGTGGCAGCTATTAAAATTGGCGCTGTTTTTAACAGCCATTCGCTGGGTGATGATTGCCGAAGGGGTGGAGAGCCTGCTTGTGCTGTTGTTGGCTCAAACGCTTCATGCTGCCAGCTATGGGCTGTTCCATGCCGGAGCAATCTATCTGATTGATCAGCACTTTTCGCTGAGGAATCAGGCTCTTGGTCAAGCAATTTATGCATCGGTCAGTCATGGGCTTGGGGGCGGTTTAGGCATGCTGATGGCCGGTATCTGGTGGTCTCAATTTGGAGGGGAAGGGACCTATTTAATCAATGCTGCAGTGGTGGCATTGGCACTGCTGTTTGTGTGGAAAGTACGGTAGAATGGTACAAATTTTTTAATGTAAAAGGAGTTGAAATGAGCGAATTTAATAATGTAACGGTAGTAAAGGAAGCCAATATTTATTTTGATGGCAAGGTCACGAGTCGCACCGTGATTTTTGAAGATGGCACGAAAAAAACCTTGGGAATTATGATGCCGGGTGAGTATGAGTTTGGTACTGAAGCGGCAGAGGTGATGGAGATGTTGGCTGGAGATGTGGAGGTGCTATTGCCTGGCTCAGAAAGCTGGCAGAAGATTCCAGCAGGCGAAAGTTTTTCGGTGCCGGCCAATTCTAAGTTTGGCATTAAGGTGCACTCTGTGGCAGATTATTGCTGCTCTTATGAATAACTTTCGTAAACATTGATTGAGAGCCCACAGTTGTGGGCTTTTTATTAGGAGGGAATTAAGGTGTCACAAGAGGTTTGGATAGCTACGATTTTTGCTTTTTTGACAGGTGGTTTTTTAGGCGCAATGTGGTTCAAAAATCGTCTCAGCCATAGGTGGGCACAGGAGCGGCAGGGGTTAATTGAGCAGTATGAGAAGCAGCTGAAGGAGGAAGCTTTGCAGGCACAAGCCCAGCTGTCGAGCATAGAACAGGAAAATGCGCTGTTAGTGCAAAAGTTTGAGCAGCTTCAGGATCAGCATCAGCCTCTGCAGGAGAAACTGGCGCAGTTGGAGGCAGCCTATCACCAGCAGGGACAAGATTTAGCAGGTGCAGAGGCAAAAAATAAGCAGTGGGCTGAACAAAATGAGCAGCTTCAGGCTCAGTTTCAGAAGCAGTCGGAGGCATTAAAAACGACTCTGGCGGAGCAGCAGCAGAAAGCGCAACAGCTACAACAAGCGCATACAGATTTAAAGCTGGAAAAAGCCCAGATTGAAACTCAGCTTCAGGAGCAAGCTAAGCGATTAGAGGCTCAGGTGGCTCAGTTTGAGGAGCAAAAGGCGGCTTTAAAAACTGAATTTGAGAATCTTGCCAATCAAATTTTGGAGCAGAAAGGGCAGAGCTTTAAACAGTTAAACCAGGAAGCATTGTCTCAACTATTAACCCCTTTGCAGAAGGATATGCACCAGTTTAAAGCTCGAATGGAGGATATCTACAGTCGAGAGAGTGAACAACGCATGCAACTTAAAGCAGAGTTGACCAACCTACAAAAGCTCAATCAAGAGATTACCGAGCAAGCAGAAGCGCTCACCAAAGCCCTACAAGGGCAGAAAAAGACTCAGGGGAACTGGGGAGAGCTGATGCTGGAAAATGTGCTAGAGAGCAGTGGCTTGCGGAAGGGGCAGGATTATCGCCGTGAGGTGAGTTTGCAGGGAGAGCAGGGACGGCAGCGACCCGATGCAATTATCTATTTGCCACAAAATAAGCACATTGTGATTGATGCCAAAACCTCGTTGCAGGCCTATACCCGTTATGTGAATGCGGAAACCGAAATAGAAGCTCAGCAGGCGTTAGCGGAGCATGTGCAGGCGGTGAGTGACCGCATTGATGAGCTCTCTGACCGGGATTACTTTAAATTGGAAGGGCTGAACTCACCGGAAGTGGTGATGATGTTTATGCCGATAGAGTCAGCTTACATTGAAGCTTTAAAGCTTAAGCCAGATCTCTATCAAAAGGCGATTGAAAAACAGGTATTGGTGACCACACCAACTACACTACTCACTAGCCTGAATATGGTGCGGCAGCTCTGGCAATTTGAGCAGCAGAATAAGCATACAGCGGAGTTGGCAAAGCGTGCTGCTAAGGTCTATAACAAGCTGCGAATCTTTTTGGAGAGTATGGAAGAGGTAGGTAAACACTTGGAAAAGGCAAAAGATAAGTATCAGCAAGCTTATGGTCAACTTTATCAAGGAAAAGGCAATTTAATTAAATTAACAGCAGAGTTTACTGACTTGGGGGTTTCAGTACAGAAGCAGTTGCCGACTGAAGTGGTGGAAAGAGCCAGCTTGGAACTGAGCGGTTCAAGAGATGATCAAGAGAAGGCCTATAAAGAATAGGGCAATGAACAGGCGCAGAAGTTGCAAGAAATTTGCATGAAACCAAGATCTTAAATCTAAGCGGTTTCATGCAAAGCATTTTTTAGATTATAAGCTATTCCACTTTTGGCGTTTTTGAGGCAGACGGAAAAGGCGACCGAGGATAATGCCTAAAAGTAAGACACCGGCACCGGTGAGGAACCATTGGCGTTTAACTGTATCTTCTGCTTCAGCCAGCTGCTCTTTATAGAGTACTAGCTGGGTCTCATCCTCTTTTAAGCGCTGTTTTAGCTGTTTGTTTTCATTGTCGAGTTCAATGGCATGGGCTGACTTTTCTTTTAGCTCTTGATAAGCTTTATCCAGCTTAAACTTTTCTTGTTGTACAGCTTTAAGTGCTTTAGTGGTTTCTTTATGTCGTTTGCTGAGGGCAGCGAGCTCTCGTTTTAGCTGATTGTTTTTGGCTTCTAAACGGTCATTTTTAGCCACCTGTTGTGCCAATCTCACTTTGGCAATGGGTTGGTTTTGCAAAGCACTCGCCGGCATCCAGCCTTCGAAGGTCTTATTTTTAGTTTTATATTCTACTCGCATCCAGCCTGAGCTATCGACCTCTAATACCTGCACGGCAGTCCCTGATTTAATTAAGCGAATAATCTTGTATTTATAACCAGGGCCTCTACGCAGAGCCACTTGGGTGGTATCGGTAATATAACGGGTTGAACCGCTGGTTGGTGTGACTTGCACTGTGCTGTCCGCAGAAAAGGCAGGTGCAGAGATGGCAAGACCAGCAGTAATGCTACTGCACAAAAAGGCTGGCAATAGTGTTGTGTATTGAATGGTTTTATAGAGATTGAATTTTTTCATATTGTACCTCAAGGTTTTTCAGAGCCGTCTCAGTATCTTGCAACTTTTGACGCTCTTTTGCAACCACTGCTTCAGGCGCTTTGCTCACAAAGCTTTCATTACTGAGTTTGCCTTTAAAGCGCTTCACTTCATTTTGGAGTTTGGCAATCTCTTTTTGCAGACGAGCGAGTTCTGCTTCTTTGTCGATTAAGCCGGCCATAGGAATCAGGATTTTCATCTCGCCTACAAGTGCAACCGCTGATTCTGGCGCATCATCTTCATTGGCAAGCACTTCAATGCTTTCTAGCTTGGCAAGACTGCTGAGGAAAAGGCGATTGTTTTCTAGCCATTTCTGGTCTTGCGCATTTAAGTTAGCCAATAGAATGGGTAGGGGCTTGCCTGGCGCAATGTCCATTTCAGCACGGATACGACGTACGCCTAAAATAAACTGTTTGACCCACTCTAGCTCTGCTTCGGCTTCAGTATCTACCTTGCTGGCATCCATTTCTGGATAGGGTTGTCGCATAATGGTTTCCCCTTGCACGCCTGCCAGAGGCGCAACAAATTGCCACACCTCTTCGGTGACAAAAGGCATTATAGGGTGAAGCAGTCGTAGAATGCTCTCTAGTGCGCGCACTAAGGTTTGACGGGTACCGCGTTTTTGGGCATCCGTGCTATTGTCGCTGTTTAGCACAGGTTTAGAGAGCTCTAAGTACCAGTCACAGTACTCATTCCAAGTGAACTCATATAGCGCGTGAGAGGCAAGGTCAAAGCGATAGCTTTCAATATGTTTTTCTACCTCGGCTTCTACGGTTTGCAGTTTGGAGAGTATCCAACGGTCTGCAATGGAAAGCTCAATTGGCTGAGTTTCATCCACCCCGGTATCATAGCCTTCGGTATTCATCAGCACATAGCGGGTGGCATTCCAGATTTTATTGACAAAGTTGCGATACCCTTCGGCACGACTCAAATCAAAACGGATATCTCGACCATTGGAGGCGAGAGAGGCGAAAGTGAATCGTAGGGCATCGGTGCCGTGAGGCTCAATTCCATTAGGGAACTGTTTGCGTGTGGCTTTCTCAATTTTGGCAGCTTTCTCAGGCTGCATCATGCCGTAGGTGCGTTTTTTCACCAAACTTTCTAAGTCGATGCCATCAATAATATCGATAGGATCTAGCACGTTTCCTTTGGATTTGGACATTTTCTGCCCTTCTTGGTCTCGGACCAAGCCATGGACATAGACCTTCTTAAAGGGGACTTCACCTTTAAACTTCAAGGTCATCATAATCATACGTGCTACCCAGAAGAAGATGATGTCAAAGCCAGTGACTAATACTGAGGTGGGGTGGAAGGTGCGAAGTTCTTCGGTGTCCTCTGGCCAACCTAGGGTAGAGAAGGTCCATAGGGCAGAGCTGAACCAAGTATCCAGCACATCTTCGTCTTGACGAAGCTGAGTATCAGCTTGAAGATGATGCTTCTCTCGCACTTCGGCTTCGGTACGGCCAACATAGACATTGCCTTGGTCGTCATACCAAGCAGGGATTCGATGTCCCCACCAGATTTGGCGTGAGATACACCAGTCTTGGATATTGTTCATCCACTCAAAATAGGTGTTTTCCCAGTTTTTGGGTACAAACTCAATATCCCCATTTTTCACAGCATCAATGGCAGGTTTCGCCAGTTCCTGAACAGCTACATACCACTGGTCGGTGAGCAAGGGCTCAATGACCGCATGGGTGCGGTCGCCGCGAGGCACCATCAATTTGTGGGGTTCAATTTTTTCGAGTAACCCTTGAGATTCAAGATCTTTGATAACTTGCTCACGGGCTTCAAAGCGATCTAGGCCTTGGTATTTTTCCGGCACATTTTCATTCATGGCCGCATCAGGCGTCATCACATTAAGCATGGGGAGGTTGTGGCGTTTGCCCATTTCGTAGTCATTAAAGTCGTGGGCTGGGGTGATTTTGACACAACCGGTTCCAAACTCAGGATCAACATAGTCATCTGCAATAATGGGGATCTCTCGGCCAACCAGAGGCAGGGTGACTGTTTTGCCAATGAGGTCTTTGTAGCGTTCATCCTCAGGGTGTACAGCAACGGCTTGGTCACCAAACATGGTTTCCGGACGGGTGGTGGCAACAATTAGGTGACCAGAACCATCGCTTAGTGGGTAACGCATGTGCCAAAGGCTTCCCATCTCTTCTTCGGAGATGACCTCTAGGTCTGAGACAGCGGTGTGCAGGACAGGGTCCCAATTCACCAAGCGCTTGCCACGATAGATGAGCCCTTCTTCATAGAGTTGAACAAAGACCTCTTTTACCGCATTAGAGAGTCCTTCGTCCATGGTAAAGCGTTCACGACTCCAGTCTAAGGAGCAACCCATGCGACGCAACTGTTGGGTGATGGTGCCGCCAGATTCCTCCTTCCACTCCCAGATTTTTTCAATAAACTTTTCTCGACCTAAGTCATGGCGGGTGAGGCCTTGAGCGGCCAGTTGACGCTCTACTACCATCTGGGTAGCAATGCCAGCGTGGTCTGTGCCGGGCTGCCATAGTGTCTTATTGCCTTTCATTCGATGGTAACGAATAAGGGTATCCATAATGGTGTCTTGAAAAGCATGCCCCATATGCAAGCTGCCGGTGACATTTGGTGGTGGGATGGCAATGCTGTAGGGGGGGTTAGGGGCATCTTCTAGGGGTTTGAAGTAACCTTTATTTTCCCAGGTTTGATACCATTTGGTTTCGATGGTTTTGGGGTCGAAATGCTTTTCCATAATCTGTTTTTATCTTCTTGTTTGAATTGTGAATAATCTCGCTATTATAGCAAAGGCGGGGAGGTATGAGGAAAGAGAGGGAAAAGAAAAGCCCACAGATTTGTGGGCAAATGGAGATGAATCGTTTAGGTGTTTAAGGAAGTGATTTATTCAGCACTTCCTTAAGCTAAAAGCTGGAGTACTCGGCTACGATCTACATTGCTTTGAGCCTGTAAAGCGATATTGGCTTCTTCTAAAACCCTTTGACGGTTTTGCTCAGCAAAAGCTCGAGCAAAGTCGGTATCATTGATTTGACTGCGTGAGGCGAGGGTGTTGAGGTTTTGTGTGGCCAAATTTTCTACGGCACTGGTTAAACCATTCTGTTGAGCGCCAAACTGTCCCCGTTGCTGGCTAAATTGGTCTAAGGTTTGACTCAAGGTTTGTAATGCATTGGCGGCATTGGCTGGATTGGAAATATCTAGCCCTGAAATACCCAGTCCTGCCGTTGTAAAATCGGGTAGATTGACTGTTGAGGCACTTTCTCCAAGTTGAATGTCTAAGCTAGGGGTCTGATTATCCAGTAGATTAATGCCATTGTAGTTGGTGCTTTGAGCGGTTTGGTCAATGCCTTGAAGGGTTTGTTGAAACTCAGCATTGAGTGCGTTGCGATCTGCTGGATTGAGTGTCCCGTTTTGTGCTTGAATGGAGAGTTCGTTGAGTCTTTGCAGACCAGCATTAATTGAGTCACTGGCACCATCGGCAATTTGAATGGCATTAATCCCTTGTAGGGCATTTTGGGTGGCGGCATCCTGCTGGTTGGCTTGTGCGGTGAGCGCTGTGACAATGGCCTGTCCCGCTGGGTCATCAGCAGTTTGGTTAATACGCTGGCCAGAAGTTAAACTTTGCTGAACGGGTGAGAGTCCGTTGCTATAATTTGTGCTAATTGGGGGAAAGGTTTCAATGGCCATGGCGCACCTCCTATTTAAATGTATTTTTTGTGTGCTTAGGTTTTATTTTACGCCTAAGTTTTTGTAAAAGCGAGTTTTTATGAGTTGTTGTGGTTCAGGTTATTGTCAGTTTGAGTTTCCCGAAGGGCCACCTTTAACGGATTATTCTGTGACCAGTCTTGAAGCAAAGTATCTTTTTTTACCCTATGGGACGCTATTGAAAAAGGGGGAGATTGTACGGATTTGGATGGAAAATGGTAAAACGAAAACGGTAGAAATTGATGCAAAAATTCCGATTGAAGTTTTGCCAGCAGGGCCAGAGGTGGAGGGGGGTAAATTTGAACTGCCTTGGCAGTTGATTGCTTTAGATACAGGTATTGAGTATGAGGAGTTGATGGATTGGTATCATCACCCATTGCACAATCCTAATGAGCAAGCCGTGGTGCTGGTCTTTAAACACCCTGTGGTGGTCAAACCGAGTTTAAAAATGCGCTGGCTAGAGTTTTTATATTGGATACGAAATTTATAGTCCTTCTTAAAAGGAATAAAAAAACCCCGCAGTTGTGCGGGGCTAGTTTTTTGTCGATTATCGACTAGAGTGATTTACTGAATTATTTAGTAAATTCAGGATAAGCTTCCAATCCACATTCTCCAATGTCCACACCTTCGTACTCTTCTTCTTCTGGTACGCGGATGCCCATAACCATTTTGATTACCAGCCAAGTGATGTAACTGGCGATGAAGACCCAGGCAAAGATAGATGCGATACCGATTAACTGAGCGGTTAGGGTTGCATCAGGGTTGGTGAAGGTCACAGCGATTAGACCAAAGATACCTACTACACCGTGAACAGAGATGGCACCTACAGGGTCATCGATTTTTAACTTATCCATTAATAGGATTGAGTAAACCACGATAATACCACCAGCAAGACCGATTAGGGTCGCTTCAAGTGGGGTTGGGGTGAGGGGTTCTGCAGTGATAGCAACCAAACCAGCTAAAGCACCGTTTAGAATCATGGTTAGGTCAACTTTGCCAAACATGACTTTAGAGATGATCAATGCACCGATTACACCACCAGCAGCGGCCATGTTGGTGTTTACAAAAATCATCGCAACGGCATTGGCTTCTTCAATATTAGAGATCTTAAGCTCAGAACCACCATTGAAACCGAACCAGCCTAACCATAGGATAAAAGTACCCAGGGTAGCAAGTGGAAGGTTAGCACCAGGGATAGGACGCACTTCGCCATTAGGGCCATATTTACCTTTACGAGCACCAAGAAGAATCACGCCTGCTAGGGCTGCTGCAGCACCGGTCATGTGTACGATACCAGAACCTGCAAAGTCTAAGAAGCCCATTCCATCAAGGAATCCCCCGCCCCATTTCCAGAAACCTTCAACAGGGTAGATAAAGCCAGTCATGACAATGGCAAAAATGAAGAATGACATCAATTTCATGCGCTCAGCCACCGCTCCAGAAACCACTGACATCGCAGTGGCAACGAAAACCACTTGGAAGAAGAAGTCAGATAGGTTGGAGTAGTAAGGTGCATCGTCACCGCCTGCTAAAACAGATTCAACAGTGTTATCTCCGCCAAGGAGGAAGCTGATGCTTGGGATAACGCTACTGCTGGAGTCACCGTACATGATGTTGTAACCAACGAGCATATACATAACACAAGAGATGGCGAAAAGGCCAACATTCTTGGCTAGGATTTCAGTGGTGTTTTTGGCACGAACCAAACCAGCTTCTAGCATGGCAAAGCCAGCGGCCATCCACATAACGAGTGCGCCAGATACCAAGAAGTAGAAGGTATCTAAAGCGTAACTTAACTGTGTAAATTGTTCCATTGTGTTCAATCCTCTCTTTAAAGGGCGATTTCGCCAGTTTCTTCAGTACGGATGCGAACGGCCTCTTCTAAAGGAAGAACGAAGATTTTGCCGTCTCCAATTTTGCCTGTACGGGCAGCAGAGCCAATGGCTTCGATGGCGCTTTCCACTTTTTCTTGTGGAATGGCCACTTCAATGCGAATTTTGGGCAGAAATTCAATGGCGTATTCCGCGCCACGATAAATTTCGGTGTGCCCTTTTTGGCGACCAAACCCTTTGGCTTCGGTCACAGTCATCCCGTCAATGCCGACATCGTGCAGTGCTTCACGCACATCGTCCAGCTTAAAAGGTTTGATAATTGCAACAACTAGTTTCATACTAACCCCTGATTATTTAATGAATAAAATATTGAGCGCTAACACTCAAGCGTTTTACATGCCAGGTTTTTAAAATATATAAAAATCAACAGGATGTATTTATTTTATTAAGATCAAAGTATATAGAGTTTTATTAATGGTGCATTAATGCATCAATTTAGTGCTTTAATTGGTGATAGA
This sequence comes from uncultured Piscirickettsiaceae bacterium, assembly GCA_964405635.1. Lineage (GTDB taxonomy): Bacteria > Pseudomonadota > Gammaproteobacteria > Thiomicrospirales > Thiomicrospiraceae > JALUXI01. Next base: position 993 of record CAYOOU010000047.1, on the reverse strand, counting down.
AAGGTTGTTATTAGGAGTGTTGAGAGGTGGGATTGAATCGATTGCCTAGAATCGTTTTGGCGTTATTGATCCAGGGGTTGGCATTAGGCGTTTTAGCCATTGGAGTGTGGGTGGCTCACTATTTTATTGCTCCGCCTTACCCGCTTTGGGTGTTGGTTGTTGCACAGGGTGGGTTAGCGGCGGTTTTAAGTTGTAAGTTGGGGTTGCCGTGCTGGTGGCGCTGGATTCAATTTTTGCTACCAGTGGGTTTATTTTACAGTTTGAGCTATCAGGTTGATGCTTGGTGGGCTTTGGTAGCTTTTGTGGTGCTGTTTTTGGTGTTTTTTAATGCTTCTGGTGAGCGGGTACCGCTCTATCTCTCAAATGATACTACGCGATCTGCTTTAAAAAAGTTGATTGAGCCGATGCCTAGTGTGCGATTTGTAGACTTGGGAAGTGGGTTGGGCGGCACGGTGGCTTTTATGGCTCAGCAGCCCAATGTGGAGGTGGCTGAAGGGGTAGAGACGGCCCCTATACCCTACTTGGTTTCTAAGGGGGTAACAGCGGCTAAAGGCGGAAAAATTTATTTAAAGAGTTTATGGAAAGTGGATTTGTCACAATATAATGTGGTTTATGCTTTTTTATCCCCTGAGCCGATGCTGAAGTTGTGGCACAAGGTGATGATGGAAATGCAGCCAGGTACGATTTTTATTAGCAATAGTTTTGCTGTGCCAAAAGTTGATCCTACAGAGATATGGGAACTAGAAGATGGTCGTAAAACCAAGTTGTTTATTTATCAAATGGCAGAAGAGGGCGAGGTGGCCAAGACGCTTAGCCTATCATAAGGGTGTGTAGGAAAAATCGTGATTTTTGCTTTACAATACCTTAGCAAATCTGTATTATACCCATCTCGAAATTGGAGACGTGGCCGAGAGGCTGAAGGCGCTCCCCTGCTAAGGGAGTATGGGGTTTGTAGCTCCATCGAGGGTTCGAATCCCTCCGTCTCCGCCATTT
>CAYOOU010000046.1:0-12885 GCA_964405635.1 uncultured Piscirickettsiaceae bacterium | reverse complement strand
TAGGAATAAGCTGAGTCGTTGCCTACATCATATCGCTAATCAGCTTATTCATTCGCTTAATAAACTCTGCTGGCTTTTCAGGCAGGTCACCTTCAGCCAACTTTGCCTGATCCAGTAAGAAGTGAGACCACTCTTTAAGCTGACTCTCATCTTCTATCTTCTCAAGCTTTTTCACCACTGGATGATCTGGGTTCAATTCCAGCACTTGCTTAGGCTTAGGTGCATCTTGCCCCATCTGAGCCATAATTTTCGCTAAGTGCGAAGAGATTTCACCCTCTGCATCCACCACACAGGCTGGTGAATCGGTGAGACGATAGGTCACTTTCACATCTGCTACCTCGTCTCCTAGCGCTTTTTTTACCTTTTCAACTAAGGCTTCACGCTCTTTTTTCTCCTCTTCAGAGACTTCTTTTTCTGCCTCTTCTTCAAACTCTTTAAGGTCTGCCGCTGTTACAGACTTTAAAGACTTGCCTTCAAACTCTGTGAGATGACTCACCAACCACTCATCAATGCGGTCAGTCAATAGCAACACCTCAATGCCCTTCTTACGGAACATCTCTAGGTGTGGGCTACCTGACGCAGCATCATAAGAGTCTGCAATAATGTAGTAGATTGCCTCTTGACCCTCTTGCATCCGGTCCACATAGGCTTCCAAAGAGACTCGCTGATCTGGAGAGTTGTTGTGGGTAGAAGCAAAACGCAACAGTTTGGCAATCTTTTCTTTATTGGCATAGTCTTCAACAATGCCCTCTTTCATCACTTGACCAAAGGCATCCCAGAAGGTGTTGTAATCCGTTTGGTCCTCGGCCTTCGCCATCTGAGCCAATTTATCCAACACCCGTTTTACAGAGGCTTTGCGGATAGTATCCACCACCTTATTGCTCTGTAAAATTTCACGAGAAACATTTAACGGCAAGTCATCAGAGTCAATCACCCCTCGCACAAACCGCAAATAAGTCGGCATCAGGTGCTCTGCATCATCCATAATAAACACACGCTTCACATACAGCTTTAAGCCATAGCGTCGTTCTCGATCATAAAGATCAAACGGCGCATGACGAGGAATATAGAGCAGAGAGGTGTACTCCAAAGTCCCTTCCACCTTGTTGTGAATATAGGCCAAAGGTGGCTCAAAATCATGAGAAAGAGACATATAGAAGTTATTGTAGTCCTCTTCGGTCAGCTCAGACTTAGGCAATGTCCAAATCGCCTTAGCATCATTAATCTGCTGCAGCTCCTTCTCACCCGTTGGCTTGCCCTCATCATCCAACTTCTCAGTGTTTAGATAGATTGGGAAGCTGATATGATCAGAGTAGGTTTTGATAATATGGCGAATTCGACTCTCTTCTAGGAACTCATCCATATCCTCTTTAAGGTGCAGAGTCACCGAAGTTCCTTTTTCCTGCTTTTCAATGGTCTCAAGGGTGTACTCCCCTTCACCATTGGAAACCCAGCGAGTTCCCTTTTCTGCCTCATCTCCCGCACGATGAGTTTCTAAGGTAACCTCATCTGCCACAATAAAAGAAGCATAGAAACCTACCCCAAACTGACCGATCAAATTGCTGTCTTTGGCTTGATCTCCGGTCAAGTTCTCTAAGAATTTTTTAGTACCTGAGTTGGCAATAGTACCGATATTGTTAATCACCTCATCTCGGGTCATGCCAATACCGTTATCTGATACGGTGAGTTTGCGATTCTCTTTATCAATATCAATCACAACCTGCAAATCTTTATCCCCTTCATAGAGGGCATCATTAGAAATTGCTTCAAAGCGTAGCTTATCCAACGCATCAGAAGCGTTAGAGACCAACTCTCGTAAAAAAATCTCTTTATTACTGTAAAGGGCGTGAATCATCAACTTTAACAGCTGATTCACTTCTGTTTGAAACGCATGTGTCTCTTTTTGAGGCATCGTCATTTTTCTCCTTAAATACAAAAATAGTAATCGCCAACCATAAATATGGCTGTTTCTATCATTTTCAAGTCAGGCGTGTTTTTTTTTAGCTGCTTTTTTCTCTGCACGCCGACGCTTAAAAAATGCCTGCAACTGCTCTCGGCATTCTGCCTCCAAAACCCCACCCAACACCAACGGTTGATGGTTTAGCCGCTTATCACTCACCAAACGAAACACCGAATCCACCGCCCCAGTTTTCAAATCCTTAGCACCATACACCAACTGCTGAACTCGCGCATGCACTATGGCACCTGCACACATTGGGCATGGTTCTAGTGTTACATAGAGGGTTACCTCAAGCTGACGATAGTTGCCCAAAACCTTGCCCGCTTCACGCAGTGCCATCACCTCTGCATGAGCCGTAGGGTCATGTTCAGAAATGGGGGCATTCCACCCTACAGACACCAACTGATTCGCCACAACAGCCACCGCACCCACCGGCACTTCGCCCAACTGTTCACTATATACCGCCACCTTGAGTGCTTGCCGCATCCAAAAGATATGCTTTTGGGCGTCACTCCAGTCATCGGGGCAACTGGTCTCTAAATCGATAATTTTCTGAAACTGCTCTGAAGAATTCGGCATAATAAGCCCTTTAAATGGAGAAGTTATGTCCTTAAAAATCGAACACACTATTTTATCGAAAGCCCAACTGAAAACCCTGCCTGTTTTTGGCATTGCAGGCAACTTTGCTGAACACCTTCAACAGGCAGGCGAAGATACTGATTTTGTCAATGTAGCCACTGAATCTCCCAATGCCCCCAAAGGCGTTTTTCCCATCTATATTCCTAAACATTCTGGACAATTAGGCTGTTTTCCGCTCTGTCACGATAAGATTATGGCTGACTTTTCTCAGCCACTAAACCTACAAGCAGAGCCTGAACTCTGCCTACATTTTAGTGTGGACTATAATGAGCAAAATCAAATTCAGCAGCTCACACCACTGGCATTCACTGCCTTTAATGACTGCTCTATTCGCAAGCCAAATGCTAAAAAGATCAGTGAAAAGAAAAACTGGGGAGCTTGTAGCAAAGGCATTGCCCAACAATGGTTACCCTGCACCACTTTTGAGACTAACTGTGCACTCAGCCACTATCGCATCGCCTCTTTTCTCTATCGTGACCGTACCTGCATCGCCTATGGCGTAGATAGCCCTGTGGAGGGGTACAGCTATTTTTATCAAAAACTGACTCGCTGGCTAATTAACGCTTTTAATACACAAAAAGATCAAGGTCCACTGGAAGATTTAACCGCACTGCTAAAAACAGCCGGATACCCAAAAGAGATAATTGTCTCTCTAGGTGCCACACGCTATACCTCATTTGGAGAGCACCACTACCTACAACCAGAAGATGAGCTTTTAATTGTGCTCTATCCGGCTCACATAGAGCAAACACTTATTAAAACTCAAGGTCGAGTAGATCTCAGTCAACTACCCGAACAAACCTTGGTTTTAAAACAGACGATTTTAAGTCAAGCTTAACCGCTTCACTGGGGAACCCGTTTAGGGTTACCCAACGCCTTAAGCGCCTCGTTTATCTGCCCCTTTAAATAAAACCCATAATACTCATAAGCACCCGAAAATAGTGGGTCAGCAATCGGCTCTCCATCCCCATTCACAAAAATCATCACCGGCAAATTGGTCAGGTTATACATCTGCTGAAACTCGCTGCTGGGCGTAGGTTCACCATAAAAATCAATAATCGTGCGTTCAGCATTAACCTCTATCTCTCGAAACAGGGCAAAACCATCAAGTTCTCCACTTCGCAACTCTGGCAGTAACGCCTGCTCTTTCAACTGAACACCAGAATGAATCCCTTTATAGGTAAATAAAATAGCAATGGGAATATTCTCCTCCCGGGCCTGCTCACCTAACTGCTGCAAATTAGTCGCTAAATTCAACTCCGTCGCCACACTGCCTTCACTGAATAAAAGCAGTCCTGCCAGTATCCACCATAGTCTTTTCATTTCCTCCCCCTCTTAGAGACCTTTGCACGAGATGAATCCACGGCTAAAAATGGCTAAAACTTCCCTACTCTTCGTTGAAAAACTTGGCAATAGCGGGCTATTCCCTGCGTTTTTCGCCTCAATTAGGAAAATTTTATCTCATTTTTAGCTCGCGTCTCACTCGTACAAAGGTCTCTTCAAATACAAAAAAACCTGCCGAAGCAGGTTTCTATTATGCTCAGTTAAGACTACTTTTTAAAGGTTATGCAATCTTTAACTCTGTTTCAGGCGTTGCCTCCAATCTGGCAATCCGCTCTTCAAGTGGCGGGTGGGAAGCGAACAACTCACCCAACTTGCTAGGCTTGTCACTGATTCCAAAAGCAGCTAACTGTTCTGGCAACTCATCTGGCTCCATGCTACCTAAGCGACGCAGAGCAGCAATCATATTCTGCTTACCTGCTAAATAGGCCCCCCCGTTGTCCGCATGAAACTCACGGTGACGAGAGAACCACATAGTAATCATGCTGGCTAGGATACCAAAGATGATTTCAAAAATGAAAGAAGCGACAAAGTAACCAATGCCATGCCCTTCCTCATTTTTTAAAACCACTCTGTCCACAAAGTGACCAGCGATACGAGCAAAGAAGATAACAAAAGTGTTCACCACCCCTTGCAATAACGCCATAGTAATCATATCGCCATTGGCAATATGCGCCACCTCATGCCCTAGCACCGCTGCCACTTCATTTTTGGTCATATTACGCAACAAACCTGTTGAGACCGCCACCAATGCACTATTTTTGCTCATCCCTGTGGCAAAAGCATTAGGCGCGGGTGAATCATAAATCGCCACCTCAGGGCGACCAATGCCCGCCTTATCCGCAAAAGCATAAACGGTTTCTACCAACCACTGCTCATCTGCATTGCGAGGCTGGGTAATTACCTGAGCCCCTGTCATCTGCTTGGCCATAAACTTCGACAGCGCCAAAGAGACAAAAGAGCCCGCAAAACCAAAAATCATCGCAAACATAAAGAGGCTGTCATAGTTCAAATCAACCCCATTCGCTTGCAAAATTGACCCTACACCAAACAAACTCATCGCAATGGAAGCCACCGCAATCACTGCGATATTGGTCAATAAAAAGAGTCCGATTGTTTTTAACATTTTGAAATACCCCTATTTCACTGATTAGTCACCAGACTAATATAAGGATTTCTTATAAAGTTTCAAGCGTTATTAATAACATTCATCATTTATTCACCAAAATCACCAGTCCTGCCATAAAAAACAAGGTAAACACATACATAAAAGAAGAACGGTGATACAGCCCCACTCCCCAAGAAGCAAAAACAAAAAGTATGCGTTTACCCTATCACCCCCCTAATTTACAGGGAGGTGGGGCTTGGGGCTTATAAAAATCTTTACTTCTCTCTTAGGTTAAGCTCTGTACCGTAGCGATACCACGGATTCAGGCATTAACCAAATGATACAAAGCCTAAACTTTAAATCTTGCCACCTGCTCTGCCAAGGCTTGCGCATCTCGCTTAACCTCTTCAAAACAGTTAAGAGTCGTGCCAGCTTTTCCTGTGATATTCATCGTTTTCTTTGCGATCTCTGAAATCGTTTCTTTAACCTCACTGGAAGCTTGATCCTGAGTTTGTGCCCGACCTTTAATCACATCTATTTCTTGCACAACTTTTTGCATACTTTCAATAATATCACTCAACTTTTCTTGCAAAACTTCAGTTTCTTGAGACATGGACTCCGCCTCTTGTGACACGGACTCCATTTCCTTTCCAGAAGCAGATGTTTTACCTTTCACCCGATCAATAATTTTAAAGACTTCATCTACTGTGTTGTCAGTTTTAGAAGCAAGCGCCCGAACCTCATCTGCCACTACAGCAAACCCTCGGCCATGCTCTCCCGCTCGAGCCGCTTCAATCGCTGCATTCAAAGCCAGCAAATTGGTTTGTTCCGAAATATCCTTAATATTCACCAACACCTCATCAATGGCATTCAGCTCGTTGACTAAATCAACCACCTGTTGAGCAGATTCTGAAATTTCTTGAGAAAGATTTCTCACTTTATTGGCCGTAGAACCTATCTCATCCACTGTCAGACACACCTCTTCAGAAGCATGCCCACCAATTTCTACACCTTTATCAGAGGCCTGTACTACTTGATGTGACAACTTCTGCAAATGTTCCATCGTTTCATTCACCTGACCAACATCCTTCTCCTCTTCCTTCAATAACTCACATATCTGAGTCACATTGCCATAGGTTTCTGCCGAGCGCTCAGAAAGCTTTTGAGCGTTGGTTCTCACTGAACCCACAATTTTCTGCCAAGCCTGACGCATCTGCTCCAATGCTTGCATAAAACGCCGCATATCCGCACTAGAGACTTGCGTTGAGATCGGATCTCTTAAATTCCCATCTGATATCTTATCCACTTCAATCATCGCTTGACGCAAAGGCTTCACGGCATCTCGATAAATGGTGATTAAGACAATCAAATTCACCAGCACATCAATCACCACCACGACTATCACATCCAGTGTGACCTCCCATACCTGCTCATCAACATTATCTAAATAGGATTGCGCGCTGGTCTTCAATACCAATTTCACATTGGGATCATCTGCCAATGAATACCCCAACACCAAACGATTGTCCATTAAGCGAATGCCTGAACCCTGTGTATTCATATATTGAGCCGCCAACTGCCCAGACAAACCCTCGTTCGCGCTTAACTTGAGAGGTTGCCAACGCCCTTGATCTCTGACCATCCAAATGGCAGTCACCTGCATATTCTCCTGCAAACGCTCTGACACATTTTCCAGACCGAGGAAAATAGCCAAGATAAAGGTACGCCCTGTCTCTGAACGATACCGCTGCACAGCAACTTCTGCATGATCTTCAGGCACAACCTGTGACAATATCTTGTCCGTCTTCGACTTCGATAAAAGTTGCTTAACGCCATCTGATACCCTACGCCCCTCCGACCAAGAAGCTGCAACTAGATTAGACTGTTCATCAAAAATAGCAAAATCCACATGCATCAAATGAGCGCGCGCTTGCACCCCCTGTTTAAGCTGCTTTAGCTTTTGAGCCGCCAAAACCACATCACCTTGCGTCGCCAAAATATGCAGTGCCGACGCATGAAGCAACCCCACCATCAACATATCCTGCATCTTTGTATTCGCTATCAGCTCCGTTTTCACCTCTTCTTGCAGTTGTATTTGTGTTTGGTTAAGCAGTTCATGTTCAAGATTTTGAATGCTGCTCACATAGAAAAACCCCGCGATAAACACAGCACCCGCCACCGTGCCGATCACAAAGATCGTCAGTAACCGTTGTAAAATTGTCAGTCTTTGGAAAAAATCGAACATGAACGACTCCTTAATTTGTCAAACCAGAACAATATAAATGCAGCTATCCTTCTCTTTGCCTACAGAAGAGGGGTGGCTTGATTCATATAATTTTTTTTATGGTTTTAAGCATAGACTATGCCAATACCCTTTAAAATATTAAGGTTTCCCTTAAAAACCATAATTTTTAAAAGGGATTATAACCAAGCCGCCCCGCGCACACCACTGGCATCCCCATACTTTGGCTTGACCAATTTTGTCGCCACCACATCCGAAAAAACCCAATCCGCCCATAGCATGGGCACCTTATCATAAAGGCAATCTATATTCCCCATGCCACCGCCCAGTACAATCACCTCCGGGTCAAAAACATTAATGACCCCTGCCAACCCTTTTGCCAACCACACACAATATTGCGCCAAAGCAACTTTTGCCACCTCATCGCCTTGCTCTGATAATGCGGCAATCTCTTGAGCAGTGAGTATCTGCCCAGTTTGTCGTGCAAAATGCCGCTCAAAACCTGTACCAGATAAAAAGGTTTCATTGCACCCTCGCTTACCGCAGTAACAAGGTAATGGTTCATCTTCTGCCTCTATCCAGGGGAGAGGGTTATGCCCCCACTCCCCAGCAATGCTGTTTACCCCATTAATAATCTGACCATTCACCACCAATCCTCCGCCACAGCCAGTGCCAATAATCACCCCAAACACCGACTCAGCACCCGCTGCGGCACCATCAGTGGCCTCAGACAAGGCAAAGCAGTTGGCATCATTGGCCAACTTAACCTCACCTTGATATAAATGCCGCACAGCGGCCGCAATATCTGCCTGTAAATCTTCTCCTATCAACCAAGTAGAGTTGGCATTTTTAATTCGCCCCGTCTTTTTAGAGACGGCACCTGGAATGCCGATGCCAATGCTATGAGGTCGACCTGTCTCCGCAGCTGCCTGCTCAATCAAACTGGCAATGGCGGCAACCGTTGCCGCATAGTCCCCTTTAGGCGTGGCAATTCGAGTGCGAAACAAAGCCTTTTCTTCTCCTTCTGCTAGGACAATAATTTCAATTTTAGTGCCACCTAAATCAATGCCAAATCGCATCTTAATTCTCCTTAACCCCCCCTACAAACGATCAAATACAGACCCCTGTTCAGGGGTAAAAAACTTGGCGTAGAGTTTAGAGGCATACACATTGGTCATGCCTGCAATATAGTCACAAATCACCCGCTGCTGAGCCTGTTCACTCTCTGCCGCCTGATAGCGACGATAGGTGCCTTTGGGTAACAGAGCTTTGGGGTTGGCTCTTAAAGACTTAAACAGTTCCATCACAATCAACTGCCCTTTATATTCCATTCCCTTCACCTCTGGAATGGTAATCACCTCATCAAACACAAATCGCTTCAGCAAATTCAACACCGCCTGCTGAGGCTCAGGCAAACGGGCCTGATAGCGCAACAACGGGTGTTCAAATCGTTCATCCTCCACCACCTGCACCGCTTCCACCATAATCCCTACCATCTTGCTAATGGCATGTTTTCGCCCCTTAGAAGAGTGGCTAAAGAGTCGCTCAGTCATCTGCTCATCCCATAAGGGATAGGCTTTCAACTCTTCACTGTTCATCACCCGTGCATTCCACAGCTCTTTATCCACCATTCGCATCGCCACCGCATCCTCTAAGTCGTGAATGCCATAGGCAATATCATCGGCCAACTCCATAATGGTGGTATCAAAGGCCTTATGTTGCGTGGTGCAGTGCTTGCCATGCTCCCCTCCCCCCAGTTCGGTAAATCGAGTTCTATCTTGCTCACTAAAGGGGGAAAGCACCCAATCAATCACCGGTTTCTCTTCCAAATACAGTCCTTTCGGTGGAATCCAACGACTCATATCTAGTGTGCGAAAGTCCATCACCTCTGGCTCAGCCAACTGCTGCAAATAGTATGGGTTTTTAGCAATAATCTCATTATAAAGGGCAGGGTATTTCATCACGCCTAAGGTGGTCCGGCGAGAGAGGTCTATGCCATTTCTAGGTGTGTACTCCCCCAGCTTTGCCAAAATCCGCAAGGTTTGCGCATTACCTTCAAAACCCCCAAAGTGCCGCATCATATAGTTCAAAGCCACCTCTCCACCATGACCAAAAGGGGGATGCCCTAAGTCATGAGCAAGACAAATAGCCTCTATCAAATAAAACGAGGGCAACCATGCCATATATTCTTTGCCCTCTCCCACCGTAATCAACTGTTCCACCAAACCAGAGCCAATCTGAGCCACTTCCATTGAATGGGTCAAGCGGGTGCGATAAAAATCACTCTCCAACAAACCAAAAATTTGCGTTTTGGATTGCAAGCGGCGAAAAGAGGCGGAGTGAATCACCCGTGCTCTATCTCGTTGATAGACAATCCGAGCAGGTCGAGGCGACTCTCCTTTTAAAAATTCCGAATAACGTTCCGTCCAGATTAACGCCTGATTTTCCACAGTTGACCCCTTAAAACTTGATAAAATAGCAACAATTAAAACTAAGATAGCAGTGTCGTGCCGCTATCCATTATCCAGCACCCCTTAATCGTCAATCGTCCATTTTAGTGAAAAGGTCATAAAACACAATGAAAACTACGCAATTCCTTTTAGCCACTACCCGAGAAACCCCCGCCGATGCTGAAATTATCAGCCATCAGCTTATGCTACGCACCGGCATGATTCGCCGATTGGCCTCTGGCCTCTACAACTGGCTACCACTCGGGCTTCGAGTGTTACGAAAAGTGGAAAACATTGTGCGTGAAGAGATGAACAAATCTGCCCAAGAAGTGTTGATGCCGGTAGTGCAACCTATTGAGCTATGGGAAGAGTCAGGTCGTGCCGAAGAGTATGGGCCTGAGCTCTTGCGTTTTAAAGACCGTCATCAAAGAGACTTTGTACTCGGCCCCACCCACGAAGAGATTATTACCGACCTAGTGCGTAAAGAGATTCGCAGCTACAAACAGCTGCCTGTTAACTTCTACCAAATTCAAACCAAATTCCGTGACGAGATTCGCCCCCGTTTTGGCGTGATGCGCTCCCGTGAGTTTATTATGAAAGATGCCTATTCTTTCCACTTAGATAAAGCGTCTTTAGAAGAGACCTATCAAGTGATGTTTGATACCTACAACCGCATCTTTACCCGTTTGGGGCTAGATTTCCGCCCCGTATTGGCAGATACCGGCTCCATTGGAGGGGAAGCCTCTCATGAGTTCCATGTTTTGGCCGATTCTGGCGAAGACGCCATTGCCTTCTCCACCGAAAGCGATTACGCCGCCAATGTCGAACTGGCTGAAGCAGTCGCACCTGCCACAGAACGCCCTGAACCCAGCCAGACGCTGACCAAGGTAGAGACCCCTAAAGTACACACCATTGAAGAGGTGTGTGCTTTCTTTAACACTACCCCAGATAAGGTGATTAAAACCCTTCTGGTGCAAGGGGCAACAGAAGATGCGCCTGTGGTTGCACTGGCCTTACGAGGTGACCATGAATTAAATGAGCTCAAGGCTGAAAAACACCCGCTGATTGCTAGCCCACTCACCTTTGCGACGGATGAGCAAATTCAATCGGTGGCCGGTTGTGACGCCGGATCTATTGGCCCTGTTGGATTAGAAATTCCTGTGATTGTTGATCGCTCAGCGGCCGTGATGGCAGACTTTATCTGCGGCGCCAATGAAAACGGCTATCACTACACCGGTGCCAACTGGGAAAGAGATGCCCAAATAACTGAAACCTTTGACCTTCGCAATGTCGTCGAAGGCGACCTCAGCCCCGATGGAAAAGGGGTGTTAAAAATCCGTCGCGGAATTGAGGTGGGACACATTTTCCAACTGGGTAATAAATACTCCAAAGCGCTCAATGCCACGGTGCTTGATGAAAATAGCCGTGCGCAAGTGCTAGAAATGGGCTGCTATGGCATTGGTATCACCCGTGTGGTGGCTGCAGCCATTGAACAGAACTATGATGATAAAGGCATTATCTGGCCAGACAGCATCGCCCCCTTCCAGGTATGCATTGTGCCCATGCAGATGCACAAATCTCCACGGGTACAGGAGAAAGTGACGGAAATTTACCAGCAACTACAAGCCGCTGGCATTGAAGTGTTGCTAGATGACCGCAAAGAGCGCCCTGGTGTTATGTTTAATGATATGGAGTTGATCGGTATCCCGCATCGCATCGTAATTGGAGAGCGAGGGCTTGATAAAGGCATGATTGAGTACAAATATCGCCGTGACGAAAAGCCGCAAGACATTCCTGAAGCAGAGTTTATGGACTTTTTGCTAAAAGAGGCCTTTGCACGAGATGAAAACACGGCTAAAAATGGCTAAAATTTCCCTACTCTTCGTTGGAAAACTTGGCAATAGCGGGCTATTGCCTGCGTTTTCCGCCTTGATCAGGAAAAATTTTATCTCATTTTTAGCTCGCGTTTCACTCGAGCAAAAGCCTCTAAAAAAACTTTCATCTGCATCAAAATGAGTTTAAGTCAATCTTCACACGGCGGGCAAACCAGCCAAAAGATTCAGTGGTTTCCTGGGCACATGCACAAGGCTCAAAAAGAGGTGCGTGCCCTGCTGCCTCAAATCGATCTCATTATTGAGGTACTGGATGCCCGCATCCCCTACTCCAGCGAAAATCCGATGATTGCCCAGATTCGGGGTGACAAGCCGACGCTAAAGGTTTTCCATAAATCTGACTTAGCCGACCCTGAGTTGACCCAGCAGTGGCAAGCCTTTTTTCAACCTGAGCCCCACATTCAAACCCTAGTACTCAATAGCCAGATCGCCGATCGACGCCAGCAAGTGCTAAGCAAAATCAAGAAAATGGTGCCTCACAAAGGAGATGCCACCAAAATTATTCACGCCATGATTCTCGGCATTCCCAATGTGGGCAAGTCCACTCTTATTAATGCCATTGCTGGCCGCCCTATCGCCAAAACTGGCAATGAACCAGCGGTGACCAAAATGCAACAACGCATTAAATTGGAAGAGGGTATTCTGCTCATAGACACCCCTGGCATGCTCTGGCCCAATATTGAAAATCCACAAAGTGGCTACCGCCTTGCCGCCACGGGTGGCATTAAAGAGACTGCCTTTGAACTGGCTGATATCGGCTACTTCACCGCTGAGTACCTAATGCACGCCTACCCAGAGAGATTGATAGAACGGTTTAATCTTGATGCACTGCCCGATGAGCACGACTATGACCCACCCTTAACCCTGCTAGAAATGATGGGACAACAGCGAGGCTGCTTGGGCAAAGGCGGTACAGTAGATTTGGACAAAATCTCCCGCATTCTACTCAATGAGCTCCGCAGCGGCCAACTAGGTCGCATCACTCTAGAAACCCCAGAGATGATGCAAGCTGAGTTAATTGAGGTGGAAAAAGAACGGGAAAGAAAAGCTCAAAAACAGGCAGAACGGGAAGCCCAAAAACAGGCAAAACGCCGCAAACGTAAAAAACGCTGAAAAACCTAAAATCTCGGTATGAGTTTTATGATTAAACGCCTCCCTCTCTCCAAAGTGGCCAAACTGGCCGATGTTTCTGAAACAGAGCTTCTCAATGCACTGATTGAAGCCCAACTGCTCTATCGAGATGAGCAGCAACA
>CAYOOU010000045.1:8385-12893 GCA_964405635.1 uncultured Piscirickettsiaceae bacterium | reverse complement strand
ACCTCTTTTAATAGCTGGGCGGCATACTCCTTCGGCAGATCCACCCCTGTTTCAAACATAGGGCGTTTACGGTCATCCAAAACTTGAACCTGCAGCCCATTTGGTGTCACATCAATTTTCAGCTGATCCTTAAGCTTTCTCAGTTCAGGGGAGCTTTCAATTTTCTGCTCCAACTGCTGTTTAAGCAGGATCATTTCTGCCTTCTCTTTTTCCTTAGCTGCTCCCGAGCCATCTTCATCACCTTCTTGACCCTTTGGTGCTGACTGGAAGCCCCCCATATCAATCACTGCATCATTGGGTCGCCCAGCGCTTTTGGATTCAATTAACACTTCTGGCGAACCTTCTATTACTGTAGGATTTCGAAAATACTCCGCCATCGCCTTCATCTCTTCATCATTCTCTCCACCCAATACCCAAAGCATCAGAAAGAAAGCCATAGAGGCAGTCATAAAGTCTGCAAAGGCCACCTTCCATGCCCCTCCGTGGGCACAGTGCGGGCACTTTACAATGCGTTTTATGATTATGGACTGTTCATCACTCATGGCTGCAGACTTCTATTTAAGTTTGTTATCTATCTATATTGATTAAATTCTATTTTTGAGTCTGAAGATACTCATCCAACTCTTGGAAGGTTGGGCGCTCTGCCCCTGGAATGGCTTTTCGGCCAAACTCTACCGCAATCTGAGGGGCATAACCATTAAGATTTGCCATCAAACAGGTTTTAATGGTACTGAAAAAAGCACTGCTATCATTGGCACGGTTAGCCATATCTGAGGATATGGGAGCCACAAAACCATAAGCTGCCAAAATACCCAAAAAGGTTCCTACCAAAGCAACCGACATATGGTGTGCAATCTCAAGAGGCCCGGCATCTAAATAACTCATGGTTACAATAATTCCCATAACGGCCGCTACAATACCAAAACCTGGCAGAGCTTCAGCGACTTTCCCTACAGCTTCTGCAGGCATGCTGCCTTCATGGTGGTGGATATCTAACTCTAAAATCATTAGATCTTCTAATTGATATGGGTTGCTTGCACCGCTAATCATCAACCTTAAGTAATCACAGATAAAATCAACTGCATGGTGGTCTGCGGCAACCTTGGGAGAGGCATTAAATAGTTCACTTGAGTGCGGATCTTCTACATCCGCTTCTATCGCCATTAACCCCTCGCGTCGAGCCTTATTAAATATCCGAAACATTAAACCTAAGAGCTCTAAATAAGTTTCTTTGTTATAAGGGTTAGGCTTAAATAACGCTATCGCATTTGAAAAACCTGCTTTTACCACCCAGCCAGGGTTAGCTGTAATATAAGCACCAATGGCCGATCCAATAATGATTATGACCTCTAAAGGCTGAATCAGAATCCCAAAACTACCATGCGGTAGATAGCCTCCAAGGACACAACCAATTACAACGATTGTTCCAACAATACCCTTCATAATCTATCCTTTAACCTCCATTAATGGAGAATTAAACTCTATAAAAAATCCGAACATATTATACCCGAGAAAGGGTAGCCTCCATCTTCTGATGTGTCTGCTGTAGCAGGTCAAATCCTTCATGTACCTTTGTTAGGATTTTAGCAACCTCTGCTGTCTCTTCCACCGAACTTTCAACCCTATGATGACTCTGTTGCATCACCTCTACCGCACTATGAGCCTTAGATTGCAAGGACTCCACCAACTTCTGAATATCTTCAGTGGCTTCTTGGGTTCTAACAGCTAAATTTCTTACTTCATCCGCCACCACTGCAAACCCTCTGCCATGCTCTCCTGCTCGTGCGGCCTCAATGGCCGCATTCAGAGCTAACAGATTTGTTTGTTCGGCAATGTCTTGAATCAATATCAAGACGCTATCAATATTTTCACTCTCATTTTGCAGGTCATCGATCACGCCTGTTGCTGAAGTAACCTCTTGGGATAAGGCTTGAACCTCTCCTGTCACAGTTTTCAAAACTGACTGTCCCCGACCCACCTGAGCATCCATCTCTTGAACATCCTGCAACATCTCATCACAGCGGCTTTTTAACTCTTGACGACAGTGTGCCACCTCTTCCACTGCCTGTTGAAATTTCTCATCATTCTGCCGGAGCAGCTCAAGCTTTTTCTCTACCTCTTCAAAACGCTGTGTTAAGGCGACCATTTTATCTTGCGCCTCAGAAAGCTCAATCTCTTTCTCCACAAATTTTTGATTAAAAAATGTCAGCAACTTTTTTAGCCAACCATACCCGCGAAGATCTATTGGTGATAATAAACTGGTTCGCCACCGAGGATCATTTTGCTGAATTTGCTCTTCAACAAACTCTGACAAAAACAACTCTTCTTGCTGAATTTTGTTACGCAACCAAACCAAATATCCAACCGAAATCAGCAAAACCAGTGTCAAAATTCCCAGTCCTGCCCATAAAAAAACCGTATTATCTTCAACAGCCTTTGCCCAAGCAGCTTGAGGTAGTATAAAAGTGAATCCCCCCATCCCTCTAAAGAAATAAGGTGAAGACAAAAATGGCTGCTTATGCATAATAATCCACCATGGAATCTGCAGCAGTCAATTTAGTCGTTGGGATGACGAGAAGTTCTTCATCACTGACCTCCACTCCTGAGCCTTTGGCACCTTTTCCTGAACCCTCGCTATTTGACTCTGCAAAGGACTCCTGTTCAAAACCATGATCAGCCACATCTAAATTGACCAACTGAGTCCCATTACTTTCTAGCATATCTCTGAGCCTAGGCATGGCTTCCATCATTGCTTCACGGGTTAAAGCGTGATTAGCCAGCAGGTTCACATGCAACTGCCGATCCTTATCCATGTGTAATCGCACCTGAATTGGCCCTAGCTTCTCAGGGTTCAAAGTGATCTGCATCTTTTGAATATCCCGATTAGCCGCCATAACGAGATGCTTGCCTAGTGCTTCCCCCCATTTTTTAGAGTGGATACTATGGGAAATCGTTTGATAACTCGTAGGCGTAGAAGCCATCTTATCCATCCCCGCCATTAAGTTATTAATCCCCTCAGCTTTAGAGCCACTCGCACTGAAGTCTGCAGAGGTCGCATCCATATTTTCCGCTCGTGCCACTTGCTGCTGTTTTAAAGCGGTCTGCTGCTGACGAAACTGCTCCATAAAGGCCTGATTTTTTGCCATTGCCGCTTGTGCAGCAGTCATGCCAGGGGGAAGCGGCTGCTGTCCAGGCTGAAAGCTGTTCGTCTGCTGAGCCATTGGAGAGTTTTGTAAGTTCGCCTTAGCCTCTTTGGTCAAAAGAGAGGCTTCTAAGGGCTCATCAAACGCTTCTTCCATCTTTGGCATACTATTGGATTGATTGGGTTGACTGGTTTTATGAACCTGTACACTATTTTGCATTCTGGTTGCACTTCCCTGCATAACGCTCACTGTAGCCACTTGACCAACTTGCCCAGCTGCAGGGGTTAATGGTGTTTGACTTTGAGCTGATTGAGGTTGTTCTAAAACTTGAATCTCCTCATTCTCAATCGGCTGTTCACTCAGCCTTTCATGACTCACTGGCGCTGTCGTTTGTTCTAATGTGTGTGGTGATTGCGTTACAACTGTATGAACTTTCTGTTCAAGTGGCTTGACCAATAAATCGGTCTCAACATTTGTCTCAACACCTGTTTGTTGTTCAGAAAGTGTTACAGAGGCTTGAACAGTCTCATCTGGTTGTTCAATTGATTCAACCATACTTTCAACTGTTATAGGCGCCAGGTTTCTTTCTTCTTCAACCTTGGGCTGTTGCTCACCTCTCAACTGAGGTTTGAGCTGAATATTTACTGGAAAAGCATCAGGTATTGCTTGCTCTATTACAGGCATATCACCCGATAGCAATAAGGGCTCCGATACCTCAGAATCACTTTGTATTAAAGGTATTAAAGGCGACTCCTCATTTAAGACTTGAGGTACTTGTGCAGACTGCTCTATCGATGCAGTGAATAGGGTATTAAAATCTCCCCCCCCTTCCGAAGCGCCTTCTAAAGATTTTTCTGAAATTTCTAAGGGAAGATCCTCTTGTGTCGTAGCCGATGAGGATTTAGGCACTGTCATAGGCGCAACCAAAGGATTAATTGAAGTTTCTCTTGTGTGCTGTAACATCGCTTTTATCTCTTTTATTTTTCTCGTAAAAGAAAAAGCAAATGCTATGCCTATTTTGAATTTTTATAGAATTTTAAGAGGTATTTTTAGAGTTTTTGCACGCTAACTTTTTTCACAGCCACCAATAAAGCCTCGACTGTTGGTTAAGTCATCTAAGGCTCGTTGTTCTTGGCGCTGTACCTGTTTTTCTTCTTTCTTCACTAGGTTTTGTTGAACTTTTTGCAATCCCTTCACTCGTGCCCGCTTTTCTAGCCACGCTTCTCGAGCCTTTTCCACGGCTTGAGACAATTGTCCTTCTTTATCCTGCTCTTGCAGCAGTGCCTCTTGAACCTTATGAATAAATGCATGTGTATTCTTAAAATGAAAGGCTTGAAAAGTAGCCGTTCCATCTATCGTGGTTGG
>CAYOOU010000045.1:5708-8285 GCA_964405635.1 uncultured Piscirickettsiaceae bacterium | reverse complement strand
AAGCACATTTCCAACGCCTTCACACTCTGCTCTAAGGTAAAGGAATCACCAATACCTTGTGCCAAATACTCCTCCAAAGAAGGGTGCTTTTGAATCGCCAAATCAATTTGAGGATCCGTTCCACGCTTGTAAGCGCCCACACTAATTAAATCTTTGTTCTGAGAATAGAGGGAGTATAACTGTTTAAAGCGTGCGGCCAATTGTAGCTGTCGTTCTGAAGCGATATCCACCATCACTCGACTGACAGAAGCTTCAATATCAATAGCAGGATAACGGCCGGACTCAGCAATAGAACGAGACAGCACAATATGCCCATCTAACACTCCTCGAGCAGAATCGACCACTGGATCAGACTGATCATCTCCTTCAGCCAACACAGTATAGATGGCTGTGATAGAGCCTTGACCACTGTCACTGTTCCCCGCTCTTTCTACCAATTGCGGCAATTTTGCAAACACCGAAGGCGGATAACCTTTAGTTGCCGGTGGCTCACCCACCGCCAAGGCAATTTCTCGTTGAGCTTGAGCAAAACGGGTGAGAGAATCCATTAACAATAAAACATTCAATCCCAAAGAGCGGAAATACTCTGCAATAGAAGTCGCCATCATGGCCCCATGCAGTCGCATTAACGGCGGATCATCTGCAGGGGTTGCCACGACCACAGAACGTTTTAACCCCTCTTCTCCTAAGTTGTTGCGAACAAAGTCATTCACCTCTCGACCCCGCTCACCAATCAAGCCCACCACAACCACATCAGCATTGGTATAACGGGTCATCATACCTAAGAGCACACTCTTCCCCACTCCGGTCCCCGCCATCAATCCCACCCGCTGTCCTTTTCCAAGCGTCAACAGGCCGTTGATGGCTTTTATCCCCACATCTAAAGATTCTTTAATCGGTGCTCGCTGCAATGGGTTAAGGCGAACGCCCTCTAAAGGCCAGGTGGCCTCTTGGGCAATGGTCCCCAGCCCATCCAACGGCGCTCCGGTACCATCAATAACTCGACCCAACATATTTTGCCCCACTGGTACCTCAATTCCCCCACTTAAAGGCACCACCTGTGCATTTGGCGCTAAGCCTTGCACATGACCAATAGGCATCAGGTAAAGCTTATCATGATTAAAACCCACCACTTCAGCCTCTATCGGCGGGTGATTTGGCTGTAAAATTTGACATCGAGCACCTATCGCTGCATAGGTTCCCACCACTTCAATGGTCATGCCCACCATACGCACCAAACGCCCTGCAATGACTGGCGTAGGAGGAGGAGGCAACGTCTGCTGCAATCGCTCTAGTTTTTGGCTAACAAATTGAGATAGACGGTTCATCTCTCCTCCTAGGTAGGTTCAGAAGAGACGGACTCAGAGGTTGAGAGGGCATTTTGCCAAACTTGATCCACCACCGATTTTAGCTGCTGCTGCCAATCGGAAGTGAGGGT
Organism: uncultured Piscirickettsiaceae bacterium; assembly: GCA_964405635.1. Lineage (GTDB taxonomy): Bacteria > Pseudomonadota > Gammaproteobacteria > Thiomicrospirales > Thiomicrospiraceae > JALUXI01. The sequence continues at coordinate 6,847 of CAYOOU010000045.1, read as the reverse complement.
TGAATTTTGATGTTTAATTTTAACCGCTCCCTTGGGTAGCGCTTCATCAGCCAAAAGACGCCACCCCTGAGGGAAATGCTCTGCTTGCTGGGTGAGATAAGGTTCTAAAGTAGACTCCAATTCAGGGTGAACCCAAACCTCTACTTGCGCTTCTACTTCTGGCAGCTGATCCAAAGTGGTTTTAAAGACAGAGATAATCCATTCTGGGGTTTGTTCGATGCTTTGTTGAACAATTCTTTGGCTCACTGCTAGAGAAAGTGCCACCATTTTTTCAAACACCACCTCTTCCAGTTGTGCAAAAGGGTCAACAAACGATTGCATCACCGCATCCATCTGCTGAGCTGTCTGCTGCAACAGGGCCTCTTGCTGCTGCTCTCCGTCTTCCAGACCTTTTCTCAGCCCCTCTTCATAACCCTTTTGATAACCTGCGGCATATCCTTCTTCTTGAGCTTTCTGACGTAACCTCTCCTCCTCTTCCCGCTCCAAGCGAATTTGCTCTACTTCCTGCTCTTCCTGCTCAAGTTGATATGCCTGCTCTTCCTCAGGGGTTCGAAAGTGTGCCATCTCCCAGGCAGCAATCACCGGCTCTACGCTCTCTTTAGGGGAGAGTAAACGGGTTTTTTTAGGCTCTTCAGTGGCTTCAGTGGTTGGCATATTTATACAAACTCTTCTCCGGCACCTGGCATCATAATCTTCTCTTCATCTGCTAAACGACGCACGGTTTGGATAATTTGACGCTGTGCGTCTTCCACATCAGAAAGTTTGACAGGTCCCATCATCTCAATCTCTTCACGCAGCATCTCTGCTTGGCGTTTGGACATATTGTTTAGGAACAAGTTTATCAACTTCTGATCGGCCCCCTTCAATGCCACCTTCAATACATCCATGGGTACTTCACCGGCAACTGTCTGAATGGCACGGTCATCCAACTGAACAAGATCTTCAAATACAAACATTTTATCTTGAATGGCTTTGCTAACATCTTCATGTTCAGCAGCTATTTCATCCAAGATCTTGGTGTCTTTTCCACTACCTACCAGGTTAAGAATCTCTGCCGCTTTCTTCTCACCACCAATAGCCGCCAGTTTACCACCTTCTCCACTGGCTTGGCTTTGAATCACGTCATTCAAATCAAATAG
>CAYOOU010000045.1:0-5608 GCA_964405635.1 uncultured Piscirickettsiaceae bacterium | reverse complement strand
GCATCTTCACCCAACTCATCAATAAACGCCTGTAGTGATTCTTTAATATCTTGATGACGAACATCTTCTAATTGCGCCATCGCATTCCCAATCTGCTGAACTTCTCGAGGATTCATATTTGCCAATACTTTGGCTGACAATTCTTTTCCCAAAGAGAGCAATAAAAGCGCCGACCGCTCTACCCCATTCCGAGGCTCTCTGTCTTCAATTTCTTCCAATGCTTCTGCCATTATGACTCCCTTAGCCACTCACGAATAATATGTGCTGCCACCTTAGGATCTGCCTGAACAATCTCTTTAACTTTATCAGCCAGTTCTTCTTCCTCTTTCATCTCTTCTTCGGTTTGCTCTTCAACAATACCAATCTCTTCATTCATCTGTTCAAGTGCACGAGAGATTTCGTCTGCATTTTCCAGCTCATCTTCTTCCTCTTCTATCACCTCATCAGGATATTCCAACTCAAACTCATCTGGTTTAGAAAGATCCTTCAACATGGGTCGAATCACACCAAAGATAATAAGGAAGATAGCTAAAGCTGCTAGCACCTGCTTCACAAGATTAACAAACCAACTCTGCTCCCAAATCGGTGGCCCTGCCTCCTCTTCTATTGGTTGTGCAAAAGGTGCATTCACCACACTTAAGGTATCGCCACGGGTTTCATCTAGGCCCACTGCATCACTGACCAAACGACGATAACTCTGTAACTCTTCATCGCTACGAGGCTCACTAATCACTTTTCCCTCTTCATCCACTGAGGTCTTATTGTCCACCACCACCGCAACGGAGAGCCGTTTGATATTTCCTACAGAGCTTTTGATATGACTAACTGTGCGATTCAGTTCATAATTTTTAGTCATCTTCTCTTTAGAGCTTTTTAAATTAGGGTCTTTTCCTGGAGAATACCCCTCTTCCGGTGCAATCCCCGCTCTGGGCGGTTGATTGGTTAAGGCTCCTGGAATACCTGTTGGGCCTTCATTTCTATTAATTTCCTTAACGGTTTGTTCAGAGCGAATCGCTTCTGGGTCAGGCTCATAGTTTTCTCGAGTCTGTTCTTGCTGAGTAAAATCCAATTCAGCCGTAACTTGAGCCCGCACTTTACCCTCTCCTCCAGCAATAGGCGATAATAGCTGAATAATACGGCGTGAAAGGGTTGCTTCAATTTCTCTAGTGTACTCTAACTGTTTCACACTCATGCGCATAGAACCAGTTTGAGTGTTATCTGTTAACAAACTCCCATTTTGATCTACAACTGTCACATTTTTAGGATCTAAATTAGGAACACTGGAGGAGATCAGGTGCACGATAGCACTGACTTGCTCTTCACTTAAAGAGCGTCCTGGGTAGAGTTGCACGACCACTGAAGCAGTAGCCGGCTGCTGTTTGCGAACAAAGACACTTCGCTTAGGCAACCCCAACATTACCCGAGCAGATTTCACAGCATTAATCGAGGCGACCGATTTAGCCAATTCACCTTCTAAGGCACGATGGTATTGCGTGGTTTCTTTAAACTGAGAAATGCCAAACCCTTGATCCTTATCCAACAGTTGGTAGCCTGTTGGGGTCTCCTTAGGAAATCCAGCCGCAGCGAGCTTAATACGAAGGGGGTAAACCTGCTCTTCAGGAACAAGGACTGCCCCCGTTTTTTCATCTAGTTTATAGGGTACTTTTTCTTTATCCAACATCTGAACCACTTCATTCACATCCTTAGGGTTCAGTTCACCAAAAAGCAGAGCGTAATTTTCAGACTGAGACCAGATAATGACACTGATGGTCAAGGCAACGGTTGCCGCAATAGCAATCACCAAGCTAACCTGCTTGGCTACAGAGAGAGAAGCCACCTTATTGATAAAGTTTTGTAACCCACTGGATGAGTCGGGAACTGAGGTAGCTGTCGCTGAAGAATCTGGCATAGAGGTTCTTTATGATTTAGATTAAAGACTTTAAATGGGGCATTATACCGGCATATTCATTACATCTTTGTAGGCTTCAACCAATTTATTACGCACCTGAGTCATGGCCTGAAAAGAAAGGCTGGCCTTTTGAACTTGAAGCATCACTTCAGAGAGTTCAACACCCTCATCCCCACGCTCAAAAGCTTCTTTCAAGGCACCTGCTTGGTGCTGTTCATGGTTAACCGCCTTTACAGATTCCGACAACAAATCTGCAAAACTGTCTGCACTATCCACACCAGACTTAACTTTCTCTGGCTCTACCGGTTTAGCTGCGGCTTGAGCAGAAAGTGAACGCATTTGAAGCATCAAACTTTGGGTGTCAATCGGTTTCATGGTCACGAGCTTTTTCCATTCAAATTTAAATCAAAGCAGAAGTTATCGTCAAAACTTTATCAATCTTTAGGATATTTTAGTGTATTTGCGGAAAATTTAGCAATCAATATGCCAAGCAACTAAAAAAACTTCAAATATTCATCTAAACCGTGCTCAAAATCCCCAGCCCTGCTTTAAATTACTACACTTATGGAATCTCATATCCTTGCTCTTTCAGCTTGGCGAGTTTATATCGCAGCGTTCTAGGGCTTAACTTTAAGGCTTCTGCAGTTTTTTGTCGCTGGCCATTAAACTTTTTCAGTGTTTCTAAAATCACCTCAGTCTCACGAGACTTCAGATCTACCACACACTCTTCAGAAGACTCATCTTTACCTTGAGAGTTAGCATCAGCCTTTATAGTTTTTTCTTGTGCTTTGCGATGAGAATTTTGCTCCAAGATTAAATCATCTTCTAGCAAAATATCCTGTTCAGTAATGGTATTTCCGGACATCATCACCAGTGCCCGCTGAATCACATTATCCAACTCGCGAATATTTCCCGGCCAATTGTACTGCAATAGCTTACGCATGGCGGGTGCACTGATCATGGGCTCCACACGGGAGGTGCCGCAATGCCGATGCAACAATTTTTCAGCAATAGCTGCAATATCTTTTTTCCGCTCACGCAAAGGCGGCAATTGCATAGGGAACACATTTAGTCGGTAGTAGAGATCCTCTCGAAACTTGCCTTCTGCAATGGCTTTTTTGATATCAATATTGGAGGCACTGAGAATGCGGACATCAAGATCAATGGTTTTTACACTCCCAATCCGCTCTACCTCCTTCTCTTGCAGCACTCGCAGCAGTTTAGCCTGAAGATCTGGATTCATCTCACCGATTTCATCTAAAAATAGTGTGCCATTTTGTGCCTGTTCAAATTTACCGGGCATTGCTTTCATGGCCCCGGTAAAAGCCCCTTTTTCATACCCAAACAACACTGCTTCCAACATAGACTCTGGAATGGCTGCACAGTTAATGGCCACAAAAGGCTGTTTTGAGCGCTGGGAATGTGCATGAATATATCGAGCCAAAACCTCTTTACCGGTACCACTTTCACCCATAATCATGACTGAGGCGTCACTTTGGGCGACCTTTAAAGCCATCGTTTTCAACTGATGCATTTGGGGTTCAGCCACCACAAAATCCTCATCAGAAGAAGCATCTCGGTTAAAATAGGCCTGTGCCTTTTCCACCAAAACACTGGCTTCAAAGGGTTTCACAATATAGTCCACTGCGCCCGCTTTCATAGACTCCACTGCTTGCTCAATGGTGCCATAGGCAGTCATAAGCACCACTGGCAGATAAGGCTTAACGGCACGAATCCGTTTCATTAACTGATAGCCATCCATCCCATCCATGCGGATGTCGGTAAACACCATACCAATCTCATCATCTAATGCGACTAAAGCATCTTCCGCATTGGAAACAGTGACCACCTCAAAAGTGTTCAATGTCAAGGTATCGGCCAAAGCTTCTCTAAGCTCATCATCATCTTCAACAACTAATATTTTTGCAATGGACATAATCAACCTATTCTAAAGGAGTTTCCAAATCTATTTCATAATCCAGCTTCTTCTCAAGTGGCCGTGCTGTCTTACCTGTTGCGGACTCAGAAAACAAGCTTGGCGTCCCTTCTGCACCTTGGTTAGAATAATATAAAGGCAACCGAATCACAAACCGTGCACCATTTGGGGGAACCGAATAGACCCATGCTTCACCACCATGTGCTTCGGCAACCGCTCGTACCACAGCCAAACCTAACCCAGTTCCTTTGGCTCTGCTAGTATAAAAAGGTTCAAAAATTTTTTCATGTAGCGCCTCTTCAATTCCAGGCCCATTATCACTGACTATAAGGTCTATAAACCCGGTTTTATTTTGCTCCACACGGACTTCAATATGAATGCGTTCTTGGGTAACCGAAACAGCATTCAACACCAAGTTTTGCAGTGCTGTCATCAGGGCATCAAAATCCCCCAGTACGGTTACAGGCTGCCCCCCTTCTAATTGTTCTACGACATGGAATACCATACTCACCCGTTCTTTTACTACCTGGTGATCCATGCTATGCTCCAGCATATAGATTAACTTATTGACATCAATAACCTTATTTTGTGTACGTCCGCCTTTGGCATACTGAAGCATATCATTCACTAAGGATTCTAAGTGACGCAAGCTGGAGAGAGATTTTTTCACGAACTTCTGTCGCCGCGCTTCATCTAATTGCTCACTATTCATTTGGGACAGATACAACAAAGCCGAAGAGAGAGGGGTTCGGATCTGATGTGCTAGGGATGCGGCCATCTCTCCTAGGGACTCTAACCGCTGATGGCGGCTAATGTGGCTCTGCAGCTCTCTGGCAGAAGTGACGTCTTGCAATAAAATAATCTTTCCTTGATTTTCGTCTAGTGTCTTTTCTGAAAGTTGATAAACCGTTTTATCATGCTTAATCAACTCTTGAGCATCAGTGGAGTAAAGAAAGACATTGCGCACCACTACTTCCCAATAACGCCCTACGGCGTCTTGCCCCAAAATTTGTTCTGCACTCCGATTCATCTCCACCACACGACTATGGGCATCTAACACCACTACCCCCGCCGGCAGCAGAGTGAGTAACCGCTCTAAACGCTCCGCAACCCGTAACCGCTCTCTGTCACTCTCTTCTAGTTTTTTTTGAAGCTCCGCCACTTGCTCCTGCAGGGCTTCATAGGCTTGAGTCAATTGCAAGGAGGTTTGATTAAACAGCTCAAAGGCCTGTTCCAATTCTACCAACCGCTGTTGCTCCAGAGCATTCAGTTGCGTTTGAGCCTGTTTATCCATCTCCACCGTCCTATTCGCCCGATTTTTCTTTAAGCCAGCTCATACTTTCGAATTTTTTCCACCAAAGTGGTCCGATTCGTCTTGAGTAGTTTAGCAGCCTGGGAAACATTGCCCTGAGTTTGGTTCAGTGCTTGTTGAATCAATTGTATCTCCATCTCTACCAAATAAGATTTCAAGTCTAGACCTTGGTTAATATCTGGCATTCCTGCATTAAAACCTTGCATAGGTGTCGATGTTTCTGAAGATTCCTCCTTTTTATTGACGGTTGCAGGCTCCTCTTCAGTAGGCATGGGGTCTGATGCAGTTACTTTGGGCTCAGGGCGGATTATCTGAGCCCCATCAGGCACCTCTACCTGATATTTTTCGGGTAGCTGCTCAACACCTACTTCACCTCCAGGGTAAAGGATAGAGAGTCGTTCTACCAAGTTGCCTAGCTCTCTCACATTACCAGGCCAAGGGTAGTGTTGCA
>CAYOOU010000044.1:0-12916 GCA_964405635.1 uncultured Piscirickettsiaceae bacterium | reverse complement strand
AAGCCAAGGGATTTAATCAGCGCTTCCCTAGAACGCCCGCTTTTGCGGGTGTTTTGCATTTAAAATCCAACTTAAATTAACAAAATCTAAAGGAAAATAACCATGGGATACAATGCCGTACCTGCCGGAAAAGATGTACCAAATGATGTGAATGTCATTATCGAAATCCCCGCTTTTGCCCCACCTATCAAATATGAAGTGGACAAAGAGACCGACCTAGTCTGGGTAGATCGCCTTCAAGGCGCCACCATGTCCTACCCTGCCAACTATGGCTACATTAACAACACCCTTTCAGATGATGGAGATCCCGTTGATGTATTGGTCGTCACCCCTCACCCTCTCTTGGTAGGTTCTGTCATTCGGGCTCGCCCTATCGGTATCTTCTATATGGAAGATGATGGCGGTAAAGATGCTAAAGTGATTGCGGTGCCTGTGGACAAACTCACCCCAATCTACAAAGATGTCGAAAAAGTTGAAGACATTCCTCTTCTAAAAGAGCAAATCGAGCTATTCTTTAGCCACTATAAAGACATTGAACCCGGAAAATGGGTTAAAGCTGAAGGCTGGGGCGATGCCGATGCCGCTCGTGAAGAGATTTTAAATGGAGTTAAAGCCTACGAAAAATAGGTCTTTTAACGAAAAGAGCAACCTCTAATAATATGTTGAAACGCTCGCTAAAGCACAGCCTAGGCTGTGCTTTTTTGGTATAATACGACGCATTTATTTTTATAGAGAACCCGTTATGTCGATGGAAAAAAGAGATAAAAAACTTCGTGCCCGAGTCAAACTACTGGGCAATATTCTTGGAGAAGTGATTGAGTCCCAAGCGGGAAAAGAGATCTACGATGGTGTGGAGAAGCTCAGAAAAGGCTATATCCAACTACGCAAAGAGGAAGATCCTGAGCTTCGCCAAGAGCTGATTCAATATATTGAATCTTTAGGGCCCGATGAACTTACCCTGATTATCCGTGCCTTCAATCTCTATTTCAGCTTGGTCAACCTAGCAGAAGAAGAGCATCAACATCACGAGCGTCAAAGCCAACTTCGCTCCGATGGCCCCCTCTGGACGGGTTCCGTTTTAGACACTATTAAAGAATTTAAAAGGGATGGACTTACCGCAGATCAGGTTGATGCCCTTCTACAAAAACTCTGCTATATTCCTGTATTTACCGCACACCCTACTGAGTCTAAGCGTCGCGCCGTAATGGAAAACCTACGTCGCATCTTCCTTACACTGGACGAGCTTAATGAAGCTGAGGCTTACAACAACCCCTACGCTCAAGAGGCCGTTCTTAAAAAGCTGCGCTACCAAATTCAGGTCTTATGGAAAACCGACGAAGTGCGTCGTCAGAAGCCCACTGTGGAAGACGAAATCCGCAACGGCATCTACTATTTCCGTCAATCTCTATTCAAAGCTGTCCCCACAGTCTATCGCTATATGGAGCGAGCTTTAGCTCGCCACTATCCTGAAGCCAATATTGAAACCCCTAACTTTTTCACTTTTGGTTCATGGATTGGCGGAGACAGGGATGGAAACCCTTTTGTTACCCATGACACCACCATTCATGCGCTCTATTTACAGTCTCGTGCGGTGATGTATGAGTATCAAAAACGTGTATTTGAGCTTTCCAGCATGCTCACCCATTCTCGCTACCTGTGTAACATTAAACAAGAGCTGATTAATAAGGTCACCATTGTCGATGCCGACCTACTGGAAAAGGTATTCCACAAACGTTCTGAGCGTTTTAAAGATGAGCCTTATCGCCGTTTCCTATACCTTATTCATGGCCGCTTACAGCAAAACATTAACTACCTAGAAGCACAGCTGTTTGGCAATCCTATTGAAAAGAGTCGTTTTGCCTATCACTCTGAAGATAAACTTAAAGAAGATCTGCAACTCATCTACGACTCTCTCTGTGGTCATGGTGATGAAAATGTGGCCGATGCAGACCTCAAAGACCTAATTAAACTGGTAGAAACCTTTGGCTTCTACCTCATGCGTCTGGATATCCGTCAAGAGTCTACAGTGCATACCGATGCGGTTGCAGATTTGCTGCGCCATATCAATATTGATTACCACGCTTTGAATGAACAAGAGCGTTTGGAACTGCTGACCAAGCACATCTCCAGCGCCACCATTATTGATACCCAGCACCTGGCTCTTGATGAGATGACCCAAGAGGTGCTTGAAGTCTTTAATGTTATTCGGGAGATGCGTAAAGAGATTAGCCCTAAAGCTTTCAATAACTATGTCATCTCCATGACCCACCAATCTAGCCATATTTTGGAAGTGCTTTTCCTAGCGCACCAAACTGGCTTGGCGGGTTACAATGCTGGGGAGCCCTACTGCGATATCAGCGTTTCTCCGCTCTTTGAAACCATTGAAGACCTTGAGCACATTGTGCCGGTCACCACCGCTCTATTTGATAACCCCACCTATAATGCTCTGCTAAAGTCTGCAGGCAATCTACAAGAGATTATGCTGGGTTACTCAGACTCTGCTAAGGACGGCGGCAACCTCTCTTCAGCCTGGAGCCTCTATCAAGCGCAAGAGAAGATTATGAAGTTGGCTGATGACTACGGTATCAATGTTCGCCTCTTCCATGGCCGTGGGGGTACCGTAGGTCGTGGCGGCGGCCCTACCCACTTTGCCATTCTATCTCAGCCTACCGGAACCGTTCGTGGCTCCATTAAATTTACTGAACAGGGTGAGGTACTTTCTTATAAATACAGCAACTCCGAAACAGCTGCCTATGAGCTCTCGCTTGGTGTTACAGGCCTAATGAAAGCCAGCCTCTGCCTAATCAAAGAGGTGCCGCAGGATAAGGAAGAATATCTAGATACCATGCAAGTATTGGCTAAAGATGGCGAATATGAATATCGCCAGCTTACCGATCACACCCCAGGCTTCTTTGACTTCTTCTATGAAGCAACGCCAGTAACTGAGATTGGCCTACTGAATATTGGCTCTCGCCCCTCTCACCGAAAAAAAGGCAACCTGTCGAAATCTTCAATTCGTGCCATTCCTTGGGTCTTTGGCTGGGCACAAGCTCGTCTCACCTTCCCTGCTTGGTATGGTACGGGCTATGCCTTGCAAAAATGGATTGAAGAACACAGTGATGAAGCCTTGAAAGAGATGTACCAAAACTGGCCTTTCTTCCGAGCACTGATTAGCAATATCCAGATGGCGCTATATAAAACAGACCTTAAGATTGGTCACAGCTATGCACAACTGGCTAAAAATAAAGAAGTGGCTGAGAAGATCTACAATATGATTGCCACCGAGTACCAGCGTACTGTAGATGGCAGTTTAGAGATCAGTGGCAATGAGTATCTGATGCAAGATACCCCAACCATCGCCCTCTCACTCTCTCGTCGCAACCCTTACTTGGAGCCTCTTAACAATATCCAAATTGTTCTGCTCAAGCGCTACAAAAATAGCGAGCTGCCTGATGAAGAGCGTGAAAAATGGTTGCCTCCGTTGCTCAATAGCATTAATGCCATCGCAGCAGGTATGCGTAACACGGGTTAGCAAACTCGCCTCAGTTTGAGGCGGCCATAAAAAAAGCGTATAATACGCGGCTCAATCACTTATGAAGTAATTGAGCCGTTTTTGTTCTTAACTTGATGCCAGGATAAGCTAACTATGCAAATCACCCTTCTAAAATCAAAACTGCACCGTGTGACCACGACCCACGCTGAGCTGGACTATGAAGGTTCCTGTGCCATTGATGGTCACTTGCTGGATACTGCTGGCATCCGCGAGTATGAACAGATTCATATCTATAACATCAACAATGGTGAACGTTTCACCACCTACGCCATTCGTGCCGAAGAGCACACCGGTATTATTTCCGTCAATGGGGCTGCTGCTCATAAAGCGAAACCAGGTGACCTTTTAATTATTGCCACCTATGCCACTATGGATGAGAAAGAAGCGGATAGCTTTAAACCGATTATGCTCTACTTTAACGAACAAAACCAAATCACCCACACCCGCAACACCATTCCTAAGCAGATGAAAGAAGCAAGTTAATCAACGATCGGCTTCTTTTGCTCTCTCTGCTTTCAATGGCAAAAACATTCTAACAATGCGTCATCCTCAGCATTAGCATTATTAAACCAGCAGATTATCCAATAACCGAGTTTGACCTAACCGAGCAACGGCAAGAAGGATACAGGTTTGAGATTTTGCGGAACAAGATTGCAAATTTTTTGAATCGACCAGTTGAATATAATCCACCCGATCAAAACCTACTTTCAATAAATCCTGTTCAGCCGCTTGAATTAGCTTCTCGACTTTAACAGAATCTAAGCCTTCAGAGCCTTGCAAGGCTTTAATCTGCTGCTGCAGCGTTTGCAAGGTTTGATAGAGCTTGGGCGCAATGGCTCTCTGCTCTGGCGTGAGATATTGATTCCGAGAACTCAAAGCCAACCCATCTCGATCTCTGGCAATGGGGGCACGGACCAGTTGAATAGGAAAGCTTAAATCGGCCACCATTTTTTCAATCACCAGATACTGCTGGAAGTCCTTCTGCCCAAAGACCGCAATATCTGGCAGAACAATATTAAACAGCTTCGCCACCACCGTTGTGACCCCATCAAAATGCCCTGGCCGTTGCGCCCCTTCTAGCAAATTGGCCAAAGCAGGTGCGGCACAGACTCGGGTTTGTAAATCCCCTTCTGGATACATCTCTTTCACACTGGGGGCAAAGAGTGCATCACAACCCACTTGCTGCAACTTTTCAGCATCTGCTTCAAGCGTGCGTGGATATTGTTCAAAGTCCTCATTAGGGCCAAACTGCAAAGGGTTTACAAAAACACTGCTTACCACCTTATCCGCTTGTTGTTTGGCAATTTCCACCAAGCTGATATGACCCGCATGTAAATTCCCCATAGTGGGAACAAAACCCACTTTCAGTCCCTGCTGCTTCCACTGTCTAACTTGCGCTTGAAGCTTATTAAGCTTCTCAAATTGTTTCATCTTGCAAAGGACTCCCTTAAACCTCATACTCAGGACTGGGGAATTTGCCATTTTTCACTGCCGAAATATAAGCCTGAATGGCTGATGGAACAGAATCGGCCTCAGCTAAAAAGTTTTTACTGAATTTGGGGGCTTTGCCCACTGTTAAACCTAACATATCGGTCAACACCAGCACCTGTCCATTGGTTTGTGCGCCAGAGCCAATGCCGATCACCGGAATGGTAAGGGCTTCGGTAATTTTTGCCGCCAAGGTTGCCGGCACGCACTCTAGCACCAACATCTCTGCACCGGCTGCTTCCACCTCCAGTGCCTGCTCCATCAAAATCTGAGCTGAAGCCTCATCTCGTCCGGTTACCTTATACCCTTTTTTTAATACCGACTGAGGCAGTAATCCCAAGTGCCCACAAACCGGTACCCCTAAGTCAGACAAAGCCTCAATCATTGGCAATACCCGCTCTGCCCCCTCCAGTTTTACCATATTGGCGCCCCCCTCTTTCATCAATCGAGCGGCACTCTGCAGCAAGGTCGGCAGGTCATAATCAGACATAAAGGGGAGATCCGCAATACACCAAGCTCCTTGATTACCCCGCTGAACCATCTGAGTGTGATAAATCATCTCCTCTACACTAACCGGCAAGGTTGTACTATGCCCCTGCACCACCATGCCTAAAGAGTCCCCTACCAGAACCACCTCACAGCCCGCCGTAGAAACCCAGTACGCCATCGTGGCATCATAGGCGGTTAAACAGGCGATTTTCTCACCCTGTTGTTTCATCTTTTGCAGTTGGGAGAGGGTTTTCATAGGGATTCCTTCTTAAAAATTTAGGTAACTATAGCTATTAAGAGTCCTTTGCACGAGATGAATACACGGCTAAAATGGCTACCGCCCTGCTCTACGTTGGAAAATTTGACAATAGCGGGCTATTGCCTGCATTTCCCGCCTTGAACAGAACCAATTTTATCTCATTTTCATCTCGCGTCTCTCGTACAAAGGACTCTATAAGAGGCTTTCACAGGTCTCTACAAAATATTTTAACTACTCAGAGAGCGGATAAACATATTGCTCAGTCAGTTGTTCAATCCATTGAGAAATAGACTGAACCTTCCCTGAAGCATCGCTCAACACCAAATCTGGCGCTAACTCTTGCAAAGGCAGCAGTACAAAATCTCGTTGAGTCATCATAGGGTGGGGCACTTGTAGATGGGGTAAATTCAGGGTTTGACCATGAAACACGCCTTGCACCTCTTGCCCATAAAGCAAAAGGTCCAAGTCAATGCAGCGCTCTCCCCAGTGCCGTTTTTTTACCTTGCCTAACTGCTGCTCAATCTGTTGGAGAAAACTAAGCAGTGCTTCAGGGGAAAGTGCCGTTTGGATTTTGGCCACCGCATTGACATAATCTGGCTGGTCTTGTGGCCCTTGGGGTTTTGACGCATAAAAAGAAGAGGCGGCCACCAGCTGGGTAGCACCTGAGTTCAAGGCTTGCAAGCTCTGTTGAAGCTTCTTAACAGGGGCATCCAAATTGCTCCCCAACCCAATATAGGCAATCTCCAAACCTTTGGTCACGATTCGCTTTTCTGCCCTGAACGCTGATGCTTTTTACGGTAGAAATTGCGGTTTTTTCGAGTTTTACGCCGCTTGCGAGGGCTTTTGGTTGTGACCTCATTGGCAAAGGCCACTTGGTCAAGCGGCTCTAGAGTTTGATAGTGGGTCCACCAGTCAAACAGTGCCTTAACCGACTCATCACCCGCTGCCACACGAATGCCTAAGAAGTCATAAGCCGCACGAAACCGTGGATGCTCTCGCAAGCGGTGTGCTCGCTCTCCCCGGCGGTTATGTAGCCGGTGTTGCAAGTTCCAAATCTCTTTAATCTGCACCTGAAACCGCTTAGGGATGGCTGTGGCAAAATTCTGCTTATCCAATACCTCATTGGCCGCCGCATAGAAGGCATCTTGAGGAGCTAACCCCTCCTCTTGCAATAAGGCTTGGCGCATTAACATCGGCTGATAGAGCATGGCGGTAAACAAGAAAGCAGGATTGACTGGCTTGCCCTCTTTAATCCGAGCATCGGTGCTTTTTAAGGCTTCCAATACAATTTTCTCTGTGACCGCATCACTGGCCTCACCAGACTTTTCTGCCTCAATTAAGGCTGCTGTTAAGGGGAAGAGGTACTGGAACAGGCCATATTCTTGTAACTGATGATAAATCTCTACCGCTACACCACTGTGAAAAAGTTTGAGCACTTCTTCAAACATTCTGGCATGAGAGACATCTTGCAACAGATGCGCTAGCTTGGAAATAGGCGCACGGGTCTCCTCTTCAATTTCAAAATCCAGTTTGGAAGCAAAGCGCACCGCTCGAATCATACGCACCGGATCTTCTCGATAGCGTTGCTCTGGCTCACCAATCAAGCAGATCAACCGATCCTGAATATCGGCTACCCCACCCACATAGTCCACAATAGAGAAATTGTGGATATTGTAGTAAAGGGCATTAATAGTAAAGTCTCGTCGCCACACATCTTCATCAATGGTGCCATAGACATTATCCCGAATCAGTCGGCCATGCTCATCCACTTCCCGCCCTTCAAGCGATCGGTTTTTGCCTCTGCGACCAAAGGGCAGCTTGAAGCCATCGGCTTTTTTAGGGGCTGCGTCTGCTTGCCCTCGAAAGGTGGCCACTTCAATAATATCTCGACCAAAACGCACATGTGCCAAACGAAAGCGGCGACCAATCAAACGGCAGCGGGACTTAAATACTTTTTTAACCTCTTCAGGCTTGGCATCGGTGACAATATCAAAATCCTTGGGCATCATGCCCAACAGTAAATCTCGAATGGCGCCCCCTACCAGATAGGCCTCATACCCACCACGCTTCAGACTATAGAGCACATCCAAAGCACTTTTATCAATCTCTTTACGAGAGATACCGTGCTCTCGTTTGGGAATAATCACCGGGGTATGGTGATGCAGTTCAGAGCCTGTGCCAGCTTCTGCCAGCTCTAGGGTCTCATCACTACCGATGCGTTTGGAAAAAAGAGAGGTGACTTTTCGAATAATTCGCTGCATAGATAAATGGGGATGGTTAAAATAGATGACTATTTTAACCGCTTTTTATTTAAAGGGCACCTCTACCCTCATGAAAATGCAAAACAAAACGAATATTCGGTCTCCTGCCCTCTCCTATGGCTTGGTTTTTTCCCAGTTTTTGCTGATTGGTCTGCTAATAATGACACTAGACTGGCAACTTTTGACTGGCTGGACATTGCTACCTATGGCCTTAGCGATTGCGCTTGGGGCTTGGAGCGTGTGGGTGATGAAAACTGTTGGTTTTAATATTGTGCCCGACCCACATGAACACTTCCAACTGATTGAACAAGGCCCTTATCACTGGATTCGCCACCCGATGTACAGCTCAATTCTGCTCTTTTTTTGGCCTTGTGTCCTTACTCAACCTATGGGACAGAATCCAACAGCATGGCTTTTAATGACCCTGCTCACACTCGTTTTACTGATAAAACTGCACTATGAAGAGCAGCTGCTGGCAGAAAAGGTGCATGGCTACCGAGACTATCAACAACGCACCGCCAAAATCCTTCCGTTTATTTTTTGAGAAGCTTGGCTGAAAATGAGAAAATACGCCCAACTTAATTAAGTGGAAATAAACCTATGAGCAAACCCATTCTTTTTAGCGGCATCCAACCCTCCGGAGATTTAATGATTGGCAACTACATCGGCTCCATTAAAAACTGGGTGGCAATGCAAGATGACTATGAGTGCCTTTTCTCTTTGGTGAATATGCACGCCATTACTGTAGAGCAAGATCCTGCTGATTTGGCTCGCCGCAGTCTAGACTTTGTGGCGCTGTATTTGGCAGCGGGCATTGACCCAGAAAAAAGCACCGTATTTATTCAATCCCATGTACCGCAACACGCTGAATTGCAATGGGTACTTAACTGCGGCACCTATATGGGAGAACTCAGCCGCATGACACAATTTAAAGACAAGTCCCAAAAGCATGCACAAAATATTAATGTTGGACTGTTTGACTACCCAGTGCTGATGGCCGCCGATATTCTGCTTTACCAAACCGAAATGGTGCCTGTGGGTGCCGATCAGAAGCAGCACTTGGAGCTAACACGAGACTTAGCCAACCGCTATAACAATAAATATGGCTTTGAACTCTTTAAGGTGCCCGAGCCCTATATTCCCCCTGCGACTTCAGGAGGGCGAATTATGAGCCTGCAAGACCCCACCAGCAAAATGTCAAAATCAGACAGCAATAAAAATAACTTTATTGGTTTGCTGGATGATCGCAAAACCATTATCAAAAAATTCAAAAAAGCCACCACTGACTCTGGTAGTGAAATTGTGTATGATGTAGAAAATAAGCCCGGTGTCTCCAATTTAATCACCCTCTACTCAGTCATCAGCGGCTTAAGTATTAGCGAGGTGGAAAAACACTTTGAAGGCAAAATGTACGGTCACCTCAAGGTAGAGCTGGGTGAGTTGGTGGCGGACTATCTTGAGCCGATGCAACAACGCTATGCAGAAATTCGGGAAGATGAAGCAGGGCTTAAACAAATTTTAAAACAAGGTGCCGAAAAAGCCCGTGCTCAAGCAGAACAAACACTACGCAAAGTGCATGAAACCATTGGTTTTGTTTTGCCCTAGCAGGTGAGTTGAATTATGAATGTACAATTAGAAACTTGCAAACAAGCTCTAGAAGCCTCTGGAGACTACCAGATACTCACCCGCTTTAAACCGATTAATCAATATGGTGACACACCAGCAGAAAACGTCTTTAAAGCGTGCATCATTGATACAGAAACTACCGGTTTAGATACAGAATCATGTGAGATTATTGAACTTGGCTATCAAATAGTTGAATTTGATTCCACTGGCAACTTCTATCAAGTGGTGCTGGCTCAAGACTTTCTCAATGAGCCTGAAGGAGGAATCTCTGCGGAGGTAACTCAAGTCACTGGCCTCACCTTAGAAGATGTCAAAGGACACCAAATCCCATGGGAACAAGTCAAAACCGAGCTGACCGAAGTAGATCTCTTTGTGGCCCACAATGCCGGCTTTGACCGCCCTATCTTGGAACGCTATCACCCACTTTTCGCTGAAAAAGTGTGGGGCTGTTCTGCCAGCCAGATTGACTGGTTCAACCTTGCCCATGTCAGCTCTCGCAGCCAAGAGTTTCTCTGCTGGAAAGTAGGCAAATTCTTTTATGAAGCGCACCGAGCCCTAGATGATGTGCAGGCGCTTACCCACCTTCTGTCACAACCCATTTCCGAACAACAACTGCCAGCTTTTCACTTTCTCCTGCAAAGTGTCCGCCAAGCCAAAATCATGATTAAAGCCACTGGGGCACCTTTCGATGTGAAAGATGAGCTCAAGAAGCGCGGCTATCGTTGGAACAACACGGAAAGGGTCTGGCAAAAAGTGCTACCTGCTGTAGCTCAGGAAGAAGAACTTAACTGGCTGATGGATCACAACACCCCCAACCCACAAGTGATCAAGCTCAAAGCCACCGACACCTTCTCAGTACGAGCTCAGTAAGCGCTCAACCTTCAACCAAGAAAAAACTATAACTGGGGCAAAAACTCTGGTAAACGCTTGCGAATCTCCTCTGCAGACAATTTAGCGACATCTTTCGCTTCAGTCGCTCGATTTTACTGTCCAACTCCTTTTTAATTAAACCCATAAAGTGAGCAGGTGCAACCAAGTAAAGCTGCTCAAATTCATGACTATCAAACCCGCGCTTCAATACTTCAGCCAACTCCTTGGCAAAAGCAATAGCTTCTGCTTCGGTTGGCGTCATCTTAGGCTCATAGTTATGGGTGCCTTTTCCTGCATCATTGTTGTGCCGACCAGGTAAATCCGTTACCAACTCCTGGTCATGGGCTTGAGCCGCAATATGCGTTAAATCCTCCAACTCCTCTAAAGGTGCTGTAGGGCTTTGGTTGTAAAAATGCGCGCACGAGTACTGTCTGCTACTAAAATCCAATTTTTTTTCATTTGATTACCCTCTTCTCTATATTGGAGAGTTCTGTACGAGATGAATGAACGGATAGAAACAGTTACAGTCGCCCCTCACTCATGCAAAGCCCTCATAAATTATTCAGTACGGTCAGTCACTTCCACCAAATGATAGCCAAAGGCAGTTTTTACAGGGCCTTGCACCTCACCTACTGGTGCAGAAAAACAGACCTTATCAAACTCCGGCACCATCATACCAGGACCAAACTGTCCCAAATCACCGCCAGAGCGTGAAGAGGGACATTGAGAGTGCGCTTTTGCCAACTCTGCAAAGTCCGCACCTTCCTCAATCTGCTTTTTCATGTCCAGACATTTCTCTTCACTATCCACCAAAATATGTCTTGCTGTTGCTAATGCCATTTTTCACTCCTTATTCATAATCGGTTTTTCTCCCACAATTCTAACAAAACGCCCCTCCTTCTGTGGAGTTTCTGCCACTATCTCAAAACCTCCCATCTCCAACATCGCCACAATATCCTCCGGATGGTAACGGTTATGCTCTAAAAAATGCTCAAAAGCATCCTCCAAATCCTCCACCGAGGTTTTCTCATCATAAGGCGAAACCTCGGGATAGCGATATGCCAAATACTCCGCCAAAGGCTGACGTACAATATCAATTACGCACAACCGCCCTCCAGGCTTTAACCACTCAAAAGCCGCCTTAAACATCTTAATGGGCTGGGTTAACTCATGCACCACCATATTCGCCATCACCATCCCAAGACTATTAGGCTCTATTGATACCTTTGGATTATGCAAATCATCCACTAATATCAGAGCATTCTTAGGTAAGGGCAACTGAGCTTCCAACATATAAGGGGCTGCCTCAATACCATAGATAGTTGATTGAGGGTAACGCCGGGCACAAGCCTCCACAAATTGTCCAATTCCCGCCCCCATATCCAGCACGCCATCGCCAGGCCGATAATGCGTCGCGACCGACTCATCCCAAAACTGCCAAAACGCCTCATTATGCCGCTTATCAAAAGTACTGGAAATCATCTCACGGGCATGTTCACCATCCCCGCCATGATGCTTTAAAATCTGCTGCTGTATTTTTTCCAAAGACATTACAACACCTCTCCCATTCAACTCAAATAGTGCAAATATAAGAACTCTTAATTCTTTCAACAAGTTTTTTTAATTATTTTACGACAACACAACTGCCTATAATGAGATCATGTTCAAAATACCTAACGAGAGTAGGTATCAATGAAAAACCTATCACCCAGTTTACTGCCGGTTTTTTAACATTCGGCATGCACATGCTCAATTCAAGCAGACTGTTGAGGTTGCAACAACGATAACCCCTATGATAAGAACAACTGGCCAGAGTGGACGCCCATGCACTGGATGCAAGAAATGGCAGATGAATTTGATGACAAGAATGACCGTTACTACAGCCTTCCAAGAGACTACTACCCCCTCCACTTAAGGCCCTCCCCTAAAGGTATATAGCGCCACCAGGAGTTTATGGGCCAGCTCCTGGCTATAATACCGCACCCACCAGGAACTTATGGACTTCCTCCAGACATAAAGCACCACCGGCAATGACTCCAGCTCAGCACTAACTTATTCTGAAAGCAAAAAATCCTCAGTCACACTTCAAAACAGAAGCAGGACTGGGGATTTTTAAATTTATTGTCCACACCGATTGACAGCCCATATAAACCTAAATATAATACGCATCTCTTTTAAGCCAGTGTGGTGAAATTGGTAGACACGTCGGATTCAAAATCCGATGCTAGTGATAGCGTGGCGGTTCGAGTCCGCCCACTGGTACCATATTCTTTGTTGTACGACCGTAGCTCAGTTGGTTAGAGCACCACCTTGACATGGTGGGGGTCGGTGGTTCGAATCCACTCGGTCGTACCAGTTTCCCCTTTATTT
>CAYOOU010000043.1:0-13038 GCA_964405635.1 uncultured Piscirickettsiaceae bacterium | reverse complement strand
CTGCTAAGGCTAATACATGAGTACGGTTGCCCGTAATGCCATGCTGAAAAATAACTACAGGCCAACCCCCACTGGGTTGTGTTTGACCACTTGTGCTATTCGGCACCGTCATTATAACCGGCACTATAACATCTGCCTGTTTCTTAGGGCTATCTCCAGCAACAATGGCATAGCGTGTTAACTCCCCTCCTTGCAAGCCTTGCCAGTGTTGTGTTATGGGGGCAGTAGGATTTTGTGTTGAAGGCAGTGCTTGGTAATAAGGCAGCGTAATCGTACCCACATAGATATCCGCTAGCCCTTGGCCGCCAATTCCATTATCCGAAGTATTAAGATTAGTATTTTGTACTTGAAGGGTGGTATTAGAAGCAGATTGCGTCACACTGCTCAAAACCGTTCCAATCGACTGCGTAGAGAAGCTCCAACTCAACACCACTTTCTCTTTAGCAACCCCAGCAGTACTTGCAAAATTCAACTGCGCTTGTGTCAGCTGTCGTAACGGTTCAAGCTTGGCTGCAGATGCATCTGGCAAACCGGACACTACACTTTTACCATTCGCATCGACCAGTGAAGCAGAAGATTTTAAATATTGATACACAATATTGGATTGAACCGATTGCCCATCTTCATCCTTTAAGTCATTGGTAAGCACCACCAAATAACCACTACTTTGTTCCAAAGGCTTTAATGGTAAAACAATTAATTTGTTATTGGAAAATGCCAAAGCATAATCAGAACCATAAGTTAAGGTTGATACATACCCTGTCACAGCTTTAGTTATTGGATCTATCGATACTTTAAGCACCTTCACCCCCGAAGAAAGTGTCGTAGCATCCAAAGCTTTATTAAACCCCACAGAAATGGCAGAAGAAGTGGAAAATCCATCCAAGGCATTTAAGCCATATCGCGGATCATTAGATGGTGTTCCTGCAGGAATAGGGATATTTAGGGTACCATCTGTGGAGCCTGAAAATAAAACATCATTGGGGTAAGGAATTTCCCCCGTAGTGAGGTTATAAACCGGCATAGCTTGAGTGGATTTTTGCTGTACGGTCGTAGGCGTTACAGAAGCTAAATCGGCCTTAGGAGCCTCTTCTCCACACCCTGTCAGCTGGGTAAGGGCAAAGCTGGATAAAAAGAGTATCTTCCATACAGATTTTAATTTTTTAATCATAATTGACATCCTAATATTTCCAAACCAACTGAGCAGTTAAAATGTCCACGTGAACATCAAAATAACCTTTAAGAACATGCAGTTGGGTATCCGCATCTTCCGCTTCTATTTCGGGCTTACCTCCCCATAGGTGACTGTAAGCCAAATCAATACGCATGTTAGGAGAATATTGATATCCCACCCCAACAGAAAGCCATTCACGATTACTGTCCACTATGCGAGGTGTTCGCAAGTATTTGTTTTTAATTGGCGTTTCATCATAAGCCACCCCAGTGCGCAGCATCCATTTGCCAGACCATTGATACTTTAAGCCCACGCTATACCGCATCACATCTCTCCAGCCTTCAGGTTGCACCGAGTCCCCTTTTGCTGGGTTGTCAAAACGAATGCGTAACTCATCAAAAGAAGACCACCCCGTCCATGTGACATCAGCCAAAAGCTCAAGTTTGCCACTGACGGGATACAAATAACTCAAAGAAGCCGAAGCAGGCAAATCAATAGAAGACTTGATATTCGTATCTTGATAAGCTGCATCTGTTACACCGCTGGGCGGGGTAAAATCTGCTTTACCTGTCGGTGATTGTGAGACTTTTGAACGATAGGACAATCCAAGACTGCTGCCCCCCTCAAACTGATAAACCAGCCCTAAGTTATAACCAAACCCCCAACCTCCGGCTTGAAGATCCACATAACCATCCTTCTGCTGAGCATTCCCGCCCGCCAAGCCAAAGTCAATTTTTTGAGTTAAACGCACTTCAATATACTGAGCGCTGAGCCCTGCACCCAAAGAGAGTTTAGGAGTGAGTTGTTTGGCAATGCTGGGATTGATATTTAGGCTCTTGGTTTGTGAATAAACACCATGATAACGCCCCATCCAATCTTGTTTATAACTCACCGTTGAGCCAAATGGCACATTGATGCCCAGTCCATAATGAATGCCTTGTTTTTCACTTTTCCAATAAAAGTTCGGCACTACACCCGTTTGAGCACCGTTACCATCATCACCATAAATCGGCCCTGCACCTTTAATATAAGAGCCTTCATTATTAAACTTGGCATACGGCAAAATGAAATGTGCCGCTCCAACAATTTGACGCCCTTGCACTTGTGTCATCGCCGCTGGATTAAACCACATAACACTAGCATCTTCTGCGTTTACAGCAGCCCCTGCATAGGACAAACCTTGCCCAGAGCCGGACTGTTCAATCAATGCAAAACCTGCCGCATGCACACCATTTAAACTCATCAGTGAGGCGACTAATCCAACCAGTTGTCTCTTATTCATTTATATCCCCCAAAAATCGTTTAGGTTTTATAGTTTAATGGATTATATTAGACCGTATGATAAAAGCTATTTATTCCACCTATAATACACTCAATGCCTGCTGCAATGTTTGCACGCCTTGAATTTCCATACCAGCAATCCCCCCTTTGGGCACATTGGCTTGAGGGACAATGGCTTTTTTGAATCCATGTTTGGCAGCTTCAAATAGCCGTTCTTGGCCACTGGGCACTGGACGAATCTCGCCTGCCAACCCCACTTCACCAAATACAATTAAGTCTTGTGGCAGGGTTTGGTTGCGCAGACTGGAGAGAATCGCCACTAGAACCGCAAGGTCCGCACTGGTTTCTGTGACTTTCACCCCTCCCACAACATTGAGATAGACATCTTGATCGCCCGCCTGAATGCCCGCATGTCGGTGCAATACAGCTAACAGCATGGCAATGCGGTTTTGGTCCACACCCACTGTCACCCTACGAGGTGAACCATAGGGGGACTCATCCACCAAGGCTTGAATCTCCACTAATAAAGGTCGAGACCCCTCCCAGATCACCATGACCACAGAGCCAGGTGCAGGCTCATCACCTCGAGAAAGAAAAATAGCCGAAGGGTTTTTGATTTGCTTCATACCCTTATCGGTCATGGCAAACACGCCCAGTTCATTGACTGCGCCAAAACGGTTTTTTATGGCTCGCAAGGTTCGGAAACGGCTATCGGATTGTCCTTCTAAAAACAATACCGTATCGACAATGTGTTCCAACACTCTTGGCCCTGCCACTTCACCAGATTTGGTCACATGCCCCACTAAGAAAATGGTAGTTTGTGTCTGCTTGGCAAAGCGGGTGAGAAAAGCAGCCGTTTCTCGCACCTGAGAAACACCCCCTGCCGCCCCCGTGACTTCACCATGCTGCATGGTTTGAATCGAGTCTACCACCATAATTTTGGGCTTTTCCAACTCAGCAGAAGCGACGATTGACTCCACATCAGTTTCTGTCAGTAGCCGTAACTTATCGTCTGGTAGCTGCATCCGTTTGGCACGTATAGCCACTTGCTGCAGTGACTCCTCACCAGTTACATAAAGCACCGATACCTGTTGACTGAGGCCACACATGACCTGCAATAGCAATGAGGACTTTCCTACCCCAGGGTCTCCACCAATGAGCACCACAGACCCAGGGACAATGCCGCCCCCTAGCACCCTATCCAATTCAGAAACCCCTGATGGCAAACGAGGCTGCTCGGCCAAGTCCACATCAGAAATGCCACGAACTCTATTTTCAGTCAGCCCGGTATAGCCACCAGACTTAGCCTTTTGCTTTTTCTGACTGCTGGCACTGCCCAGCCGAACTTCTTTTACAGTGTTCCACTGCCCACAAGCGGTGCACTGCCCTTGCCATTGCCCATAGTCTGCACCGCACTCCGTACAAACATAAGCGGTTTTTACTTTTGTCATACCCTATACCCCAAGATTCAAAAATAAAAAACCCATGTCACCTGAATGGGTAACATGGGTTAATCGTGCCTTCTTTCGAGTATCAGCCTATTTTTTTACATCCAGCCAATACTCTTTTTTCAACAAATAGGTCAAGACAAAGAAAAAGGCCAAAAAGAGTAGCACTTTCCAACCTAAGTCCCAACGCTTAAGCTTAGCAGGTTCGCCCACATACTCTAAGAAATTGGCCACATCTCTAGCCGCTTGCTCTACCTCTTCTTTCTTTTCATGCCGCTTAAGCCCCTCAAAGACATTAGGCATGACAGTCCCTGGTAGAAGCTTATTATCCCACTTGCCTTCTTTTTGATAGAAGTCTAAAAGGAAGTTGTAGATATAGTCTGTTCCCTTAAGACGAGCCATTAAGGAAAGGTCTGGAGCCGTCGTACCAAACACCTCATGCTCAACATCCGCTGGAACTCTTTGAGTCACATTATCAAAGAATTTGTACTGACCAAAGGCCATTTTCTTTAGAATTTCCTCTTCTGGCCAACCCAAATCCCGAGCAATACGGTTAAAGCGCATATATTTCACACTGTGACAAGAAAGACAGTACTCTGAAAATAGAAGTGCTCCACGCTGCAAAGAAGCTTTGTCTCTCAAGTCATTGTTGGCCTTTTCCAAGTGCAAATGCTCTTGACTGGCCGTCGCCCCCCAAGAGAGTGACATTAAGAAAAAGCTGATGAGATAAGTCATTTTTTTCATTTAACGCACCCTCTTTGGTAGTGGCTTAGTTTGTTCATTGACCGAAGTAAATGGCAAGATGAAGAAGAAAGCAAAGTACATCGCTGTAAAGACTCTTGCCAACTTGGTCAGCTCTGGTGTTGCCGGTTGTGTTCCCAAATAACCCAATGCCAAAAAGCTCACGGTCAACATCATTAACAACAACTTGTAAGACAATCCACGATAACGGATAGAGCGCACCTTGCACCGGTCCAGCCAAGGCAGAGCAAACAGTACTGCGATTGCACCGCCCATTGCCATAACGCCTAATAATTTATCAGGAATTGCACGAAGAATGGCATAGAAAGGGGTAAAGTACCACACAGGTGCAATATGCTCTGGCGTTTTCAAGGGGTTAGCTGGCTCAAAGTTTGGTGCTTCCAAAAAGAACCCCCCCCCTTCCGGAAAGTAAAAAATCACGGCAGCAAAGAAGAACATAAAGGCCACCGCACCCATTGAATCTTTAACCGAATAGTATGGGTGGAAAGGGACACCATCAACGGGCAAACCATCTTTGTTTTTATTCTTTTTAATATCAATCCCATCTGGATTGTTTGAGCCCACCTTATGCAGAGCCACGATATGCATAAACACTAAAATCAACAGCACCAGGGGCAGCGCAATGACATGCATCGCAAAGAAACGGTTTAAGGTAACATCAGAGATGACATAATCCCCTCGCACCCACAAAGCCAAGTCAGGTCCAACGATTGGAATGGCACTGAACAGTGAGATAATCACCTGTGCTCCCCAGTAAGACATCTGCCCCCAAGGCAGTAAATAGCCCATAAATGCTTCAGCCATTAAGACTAGGAAGATCATCATCCCAATCAACCAGACCAACTCTCTAGGCTCTTTGTAGGAGCCATAGAGCAAGCCTCGGAACATGTGTAGATACACCACAATAAAGAAAGCCGAAGCACCTGTGGAGTGCATATAGCGTAATAGCCAGCCCCAATCTACATCTCGCATAATGTATTCAATAGAGTTAAAGGCCTCTGCTGCACTGGGCTTATAGCTCATCGTCAACCAGATACCGGTAACAAATTGATTGATCAATACCAAAAGCGCCAAGGCACCAAAAAAATACCAAAAATTTAGATTTTTAGGTGCATAGTATTCTGCAACATGCTCGTTCCAGGTGCTGATGAGTGGATAGCGATCATCCAACCAACGGAGTAAGGTGCCCTTTCTTGGGGCATTTGAAGTTGTTTCACTCATGCTTTTGCCCCCTCTTCTACGGTTTTAGGATCTTCACCAATCTTAATCACGGTATCCGACACATAACGATGTGGAGGAATCTCCATATTGATCGGCGCTGGTACCCCTTGGAATACACGGCCTGCCAAATCAAAACGAGAACCGTGGCAGGGACAGAAAAAGCCTCCTAACCAACTGGGCCCTACTTCTGCCGCACCCGGGTTGGGGCGATACATAGGCGCACACCCCAAATGGGTACAGATTCCCACCACCACTAGAAACTCTGGTTTAATGGCACGATATCTGTTCTTACAATAGTCTGGTTGGTGACTCTCTTCAGAATTAGGATCTCTTAACCCAGACTCTACCTTATCCAAAGAGGCCAACATCTCAGCAGTACGGTTCACCACCCACACTGGCTTACCACGCCAAGCTACGGTGAGCATCTGACCAGGCTGAGCGGCACTGATATCGATATCCACAGGTGCACCAGCCGCTTTGGCCTTTTCACTGGGCATCCAAGAGCTCACAAATGGCACCGCCACCATAGTCGCACCTGTTGCGCCCACCACGCCAACCGCACCAGTTAAAAGCTGTCGGCGTTTGAGTCGTTCTATACTGATTTCTTGTTTTTCAGACATACTGTCCTTCCTAATTAAGCCAAATGCTGCAACACTGCAAACCATTCGGAATTCGAGCACGACTTAAGGGCACCAAAGGTGCCCTTAAAAAGGGTTCACTTTTAAACTCTATAATTTGAAAGCTATATCATATAAGCAAATGACAGCCAGAATCATAAATTTTGTTTATAACCTTATTATGCATATTAGATATTACTTATAGTGATTTCATCTAAGCTATTGTTAAATAAATAATTATAAAATTCCCTCTAAATTAAACAGGGTTATCAATATCGATAAAATTAATCTCCAAACCAAATTTCTGCTGCAAATGCTCCCCTAACGCCTTCACCCCATACCGCTCTGTAGCATGGTGCCCAGCAGCAAGGTAGTGAATACCCAACTCTTTTGCTAAATGGGTTGTCTGCTCTGAGACTTCACCAGAAATATAAATATCAGCCCCCATCTCAGCCGCCCGCTCAATATAATGCTGTGCGCCACCACTACACCAAGCGACTGTTTGCAAAATTTCTGGCCCGCCTAGCAGATGCAGTGGTGGGCGATTCAAGGTTTGTGATACCTGCTGAATAAACTCGTCAATTGGGATAGGTTGTTGAAATTGACCAAAGCGAAGTAACTCGCCAGGCGCACCCCGATCCTCAATCTGCCAAAGCTTGGCCAACCGAGCATTATTCCCCAGTTCGGGGTGGGCATCTAGGGGCAAGTGATAGGCAATCAAATTCAGGTTGTTTGCTAAAAGTTTTTGAATCCGCTTTTGCTTATAGGAGGTAATCGTTTGTAGCTCATTTTTCCAAAAATATCCATGGTGCACCAAAAGCGTATCCGCCCCCGCCTCTATCGCCGCTTCTATCAAAGCGAGAGAAGCCGTTACCCCCGTCACCACTTTACGCACTTCATTTGTACCCGCCACCTGCAAGCCATTGGGCGCATAATCCTTAAATTGCGACACTTGAAGCAACTCATCTAAATACGCAATCAGCTCATCTCTTTGCATACATACCTCATAACAACAAAAAAGGCCAAAATTCCCAGTCCTGCTAGGAAGTTTAGCCTTTGGGTTGACTATGTTATCTAATTAATCTTTCACTCGATACCGAGCTGAAGCGGCATGGGCTTGCAAGCCTTCACCATCCGCCAAAGTTGCGGCAATCTTACCTAGCTGATTTGCGCCCTCTTCTGAACACATAATCAAACTTGAACGCTTCTGGAAATCATAAACCCCCAAAGGTGATGAGAAGCGTGCCGTGCGAGAGGTTGGCAACACATGGTTAGGCCCTGCCACATAGTCTCCTAAAGCTTCTGCAGTATAGCGTCCCATAAAAATCGCTCCCGCATGACGAATTTTAGGCAGTAAAGCTTCAGGGTCATCTACCGATAGCTCTAAGTGCTCTGGAGAGATTTTATTTATCATCTCAATGGCTTGATCCTCATCGTCTACCACAATAATCGCGCCTCGATCTTCCAAAGCCTTTTGAATAATTTCTTTACGAGGCATCTCTGGCAAAAGCTTATTCATACTTTGATATACGGCTTCAGCAAAGTCAGCATCTTGGGTTACCAAAATAGATTGCGCATCTTCATCATGCTCTGCCTGAGAGAATAGATCCACCGCAATCCAGTCTGGGTTGGTTTGACCATCACAGTAAACCAAAATCTCTGATGGCCCTGCAATCATATCAATGCCCACTGTGCCAAATACTTCTCGCTTAGCGGTAGCGACATAAATATTACCAGGCCCAACAATCTTATCTACAGCAGGAACGGTTTGCGTACCATAGGCCAAAGCAGCCACTGCTTGAGCACCACCCAAGGTAAAGACTCTGTCCACACCACAGATAGCGGCAGCAGCGAGAACCATCTCATTCACTTCCCCATCAGGGGTAGGAACCACCATAATCAAATTAGGAACGCCGGCCACCTTAGCAGGAATGGCATTCATAATGACGGATGAAGGGTAAGCTGCTTTACCGCCTGGCACATACAGCCCAACACTATCCAAACAGGTCACCTGCTGCCCTAATAGGGTGCCATCCGCTTCTCGATAAGACCACGACTCCATCACCTGCTTTTCGTGATAATCCTTTACTCGCTGGGCAGCAACTTCAAGCCCTTCTCGTTGATCTTGAGGAATATTTTTTAAGGCTTCCTGCAGTCGCTCTTGAGGAATCTCCAACTGATCGGCTGAGTCCAGCTGCAAACGGTCAAACTTAGCCGTGTACTCTAGCAAAGCCTCATCGCCTCGCTGACGCACATCTTTCAGAACCTGCTTGACCACATCGTTTACAGAGTCATTGGAAACTGTATCCCAAGCCAAAAGCTGATCCAGCTCGGCATGAAAGCCCGCATCATTGGCAGATAATCTTCTAATCTTCAACATTTTTGTTTTCCTCAAATAGCCGTTTTAAACTTTTCGACAATTTCATTAATTTGGTTAAACTTGGTTTTGTAGGCGTGCTCATTCACAATCAAGCGAGAGCTGATATCGGCAATATGCTCCAGCGGTTGCAGACCATTAGCCTTTAGCGTATTACCAGTATCCACCAAGTCTACAATGCGATCTGCCAAATCAATCAAAGGGGCGATCTCCATCGAGCCATAAAGCTTAATCAAATCCACTTGCTCCCCTTTTTGAGCGTAATAAGCTCGGGCAGAATTTAGGTATTTGGTCGCAATCTTTAACCGATGGCCATGTGGCTTCTCTTCCACAGGTCCTGCCACCATCAATTTACATTTGGCAATTTGCAGGTCCAATAGTTCATACAAATTATCAGAGGGGGCTTCCATCAAGACATCTTTACCCGCCACGCCCAAATCGGCTGCTCCATGACTCACATAAGTAGGGGCATCCGTTGCACGAACAATCAACAGCCGAATATGGTCATGATTGGTGGGAATAATTAACTTTCGGCTTTTGCTCGGGTCTTCTGACGGAAGTATATCCGCTGCCTCAAGCAGCGGTAAGGTGTCTTTATAGATTCGCCCTTTAGAGAGAGCGATGGTCAACTGTTCACACATTTTACTTTATCCTACTCGCACGATATCCGCACCAATTCGGTGGAACTTTTCTTCGATTAACTCATAACCTCGGTCGATGTGGTAAATTCGATTCACCACGGTTTCTCCTTCCGCTGCCAGGCCCGCCAAAATCAAACTGGCAGAAGCTCGCAAATCGGTGGCCATAACCGGCGCACCTTTTAGCTTTTCCACACCATTAATATAAACCGTATTGCCTTCCACAAACATATCGGCACCCATGCGAATCAATTCAGAGACATGCATAAAACGGTTCTCAAAAATGGTCTCTTCGACTTTTGAACGCCCTTTGGCTAAAGCATTCATCACCACAAATTGCGCTTGCATGTCGGTGGGAAAGCCTGGATAGGGTTCAGTGACGATGTCCACTGGCTGTAATTCTCTTCCTCGCATATCTAAGGTAATCTGATCGTCTTCAACCTCCACCTTAGCCCCTGCTTGGATAAATTTTTCCAATACAGCCGTTAAATGTTTAGGCTTAACCTTAGTTACGGTCACTTTGCCTTGAGTCACGGCTGCTGCAGCCAAATAGGTGCCCGCCTCAATTCGATCGGGAATGACTTCATAGGAGACACCTTGCAAAGACTCTACCCCTTCAATCTCAATGACATCGGTGCCTGCACCACTGATTTTTGCTCCCATTGCATTCAAAAAGTTGGCTAAATCCACCACTTCTGGCTCTTTAGCCGCATGGCGAAGCACGGTTTTCCCCTCAGCCAAGGTGGCCGCCATCATCAGGTTTTCAGTGCCCGTTACCGTCACGGGGGTCATCACTATCTCAGCCCCTTTTAGGCGACCCTTAACTTTGGCATTGATATACCCTTCTTCCACCACCACTTCTGCACCCATTTGCTCCATACCGTGAATATGAATATTCACCGGACGAGACCCAATAGCACAACCACCTGGTAAAGAAACTCTGGCTTCACCAAATCGTGCCAATAGTGGCCCCAACACCAAAATGGAGGCACGCATGGTTTTCACTAACTCATAGGCTGCCTCTTTTGAAGTAACATAAGTGGGGTCAATTTCAATATTGAGATGCTCATCAAACATCATCTCCACCCCCATTGAAGCCAACAGCTGCAAGGTGGTGGTTACATCTTTAAGGTGAGGCACATTAGAAAGGGTAACAGGCGTTTGCGCCATAATGCATCCCATTAAAATGGGCAGCGCTGCATTTTTGGCACCTGAGATTTCCACCTTTCCCTGAAGCGGCTTTTCACCATGAATGACTAATTTATCCATAAACTGCTACTAGCTCTCTTAATCGCTTTCGGGCACTTTGGCTTTAAAGGAGAGCGCATGCAACTCACCCGACTCTAGGTAAGGTTTAAAAATCTCGTTTATCATACGGTGGCGTTGAATCGGAGATTTGCCAATAAAGGCCTCACTGGTCACTTCAATGGTAAAGTTACAGTCTTCACCTGTCGTACTCACCTGCGCATCGGGCAGCTGTATCTGAATTAATTCTCGAATTTTTTCTGGAGACATAATCTTTTTCATTTTTTTGGTTTAATGGCGTATTTTAACGCCTTTTTTCAATAAAATCAGATTTATCCCAGCCAAAAGTAACAGGAACAACACCGTTACCCCTAGACTCAACCAGGGATTTACATCTGACTGCTGAAAAAACCCATAGCGAAAACCATCCACCATATAGAAAAAGGGGTTCAAGTGAGAAAAACCCTGCCAAAAAGCAGGCAGATCATGAATCGAATAGAAGACCCCGCTGAGGAAGGTTAAAGGCATAATAATAAAATTCTGAAAAGCCGCCAAATGATCATATTTAGTAGAGAGAATCCCTGCCATCAGGCCTAAACTCCCCAATACCGCTGCACTGAGCACAGCAAAGAGCAGCACCCAACCTGGCATCGCCACAGCAAGGTGATAGCCTACAATACCTACAATCAAAACCCCCAGTCCAACGACCAAACCGCGCACCACTGCCGCAGCAGTAAAGGCCAAGTAAATCTCTAATGAAGAGAGAGGACTTAGGAGAACAAAGGTAAAGTTACCATGCATTTTGGCTTGGATTAAACTTGAAGAGCTATTGGCAAACGCATTTTGCAATAGGGCCATCATCACCAAGCCAGGAATCAAAAATTCGCTGTAGCCCACGCCATCAAAAGTTTCTAGCTGTGTATCAATCACCTGACCAAAAATCAAAAGATATAACAGCGTGGAGACCACGGGGGCAAAAATGGTTTGCACGGCCACCGAGTAAAATCGCCGTACCTCTTTTTTAAACAGCGCCCAACAGCCAGCCCAATTCATTGCCTTCTTATCCATTACTCTCTCCCACCAAGTCTAAAAACACCTCTTCCAAGGAAGCATCTCGAGACGAAATATCGGTAACCACTACGCCAGCTTCATTAAGCCAACTCAACATTTGATTAAGGGGTAAGGTCTTCTCTAACTTAAATAGAGCGCCTTGGGTTTCCACCTCTTCCAACCGCTCCAATAGCGGCGGTGTCCATTGAATGGGCATATTATCCGCCTTTACCCTCAGATAGCGGTAGTGATGGCGATTCAATAAATTAGCGGTGCTATCCAAAGCTTTTAATTCACCTTTTTGCAGAATCGCCACCTGTTCACAAAGCGCCTCAGCCTCCTCCAAATAGTGCGTCGTTAAAATAATGGTATGCCCTTGTCGGTGCAACTCCTGAGTGAATGCCCAAAGGGTATGCCGCAAATCCACATCTACCCCTGCCGTCGGCTCATCTAACACAATGACCTCGGGCTTGTGAACCAATGCCATCGCAATCAACACTCGACGCTTCATTCCTCCTGATAACTGATGAGTGGCTGCATTCGCCTTATCTGCTAACGCCAGCCGCTCTAGTAGCTCCTCAATCCACTGCTTTTGTGCCTTACCCTTTAATCCAAAATAGCCGGATTGAATGGTCAACAACTCATGTATTGTAAAAAAAGGATCTGCGATCAATTCTTGCGGCACCAATCCCAGTGCCCGACGGGTTTGGCGATAATCGGCAATGACATCTTTTCCCATCACCTTGATCTGGCCTGCCGTGGGAATCACCAGCCCTGCGGTCGAATTAATTAAGGTGGACTTTCCTGCACCATTGGACCCCAGCAAGCCAAAAAAGCACCCTTGCGGCACTTTAAAACTCACCTGACTCAAAGCAGTAAAATCACCGTACTGCTTGCACACTCCGTGATACTCAATCGCTGACATCTCTCTTATCCTCTTAAACCAAAAAGCCCTGCTTAAAGCAGGGCTCTAATCAAAATCCATTAGGGAAGCGCTGATTAAATCGCTTAGTTTCTGGGCAAGCCAAATTTCCAGCATCAAGGCATCTTTTCGCAGGCGTATGTCGTACGGTAAGAAAAGATAACGCAGAGGCAGGGAATTTGGCTTAGCTCCCTTCGGGCGGGTCTTTAAGGGGGCAGCTTCGTTGTTGGGCTTTTTGACAAGGGCTGGCCATTGCCTGCAAAGCCCGCCTAGAATCTGCCCCCTTAAAGTCCCGCAGAAGCT
>CAYOOU010000042.1:0-13051 GCA_964405635.1 uncultured Piscirickettsiaceae bacterium | reverse complement strand
TGCCCCCTTTATCGGGGTGGGTTTGCTGACGAAGTTGGCGGTATCGCTGTTTTAGGGTCTGGGCACTAAAAGAGGGCTCTAGGTCAAAGAGTGTAAGCGCCTGCTGATAGGAGAGATTGCCTTGGGTTTGCCGAGTAGGCTGTCGACCAAAGGTGAGCCAGAAATCTTCCAGCAGTTGCTGCACCTCATCACTTTGTGTTTGGTAGTAGGCAGAAAAATCCAAATAGTAGGCCTTTAAAGGGTCAAAGCGGTCAAGGTTGGCTGTTTTGGGAGGCAGGGCTGGGGATTCTGACAAGTTTTCAGCCTTTTCAAAAGGTTCAAAACGAATTTCCAGCGTGTGAATGTGTAAAATACCCAGTCCTGCTTCTAACCACTGATTTTGCAGGCGATAGAGCAGGTGAAACAGCATAAAGTGGGCTTGAAAGAGACTCAACTCATCTTTTCCCAGTTCAAATTGGGTGTAACCCGCTTGGGCTAGGGTTTTGAGTAGGTGAAACTCTTTTAATGGGGGGGAGTGTTGAGTGACAACTTGCCAAATCAGTTGCTCTAATTCGGCTGAGATTTCTGGCGCTGAAAGCGCCTCTGAGTTGTGAATAGTATTAGACATAATCGTTTCTAGCTTTAGATTCTCTAGCCTATTTGAAAGCAAAATAGACGCCAATACTTAAGGATACAGTATAGATGGCACGCATTGGCATTAATGGTGGTATTTTTGACCCGATTCATTTCGGGCACTTACGTCCCGCACTGGAGGTATTGCACGCATTGCAGCTTGATGAGATGCGATTTATGCCGGCCTATCAAACCGTGCATAAAGACCAGCCTCAAGTCTCTGCTGAGCAACGCTGTGAAATGGTTCAGCGTGCCATTGCGCCGATTGAGCAGTTTAAATTGGAGCGACTGGAAATAGAGCGAGGCGGCCCCTCATATATGGTGGAAAGCTTGGAGCGGTTAGTTCAAAGAGAGCCTAATCATCAGTGGGCGCTGATAATGGGCATGGATGCCTTTGAGAAGTTTGATCACTGGCACCGCTATCAAGAAATTTTGCAGTTAGCCAATCTGGTGGTCACGCTGCGGCCGGGGGCAAACCCTCCCATGAACAGCCCAGCACTGAAGCTGATTGCTGAGCGAAAAGTGCAGCAGTTTAGCCAACCGGCAGGGCAGATAATACTGCAACCAGTGACTCAGTTGGCTATTAGCTCCACCGATATCCGCCAGAAAATTCAGCAAAATCAGCTACTGAATTTTTTAATGCCAGATAGCGTGATAGACTATATTCAACAACATCAACTTTATAAAGAGACCTTTACACGAGATGAATTCACGGCTAAAAATGGCTAAAATTCCCCTACTCTTCGTTGGAAAACTTGGTAATAGCGGGCTATTCCCTGCGTTTTCCGCCTCGATTAGGAAAATTTTATCTCATTTTTAGCTCGCGCCTCACTCATGCAAAGGTCTCATAAATAGGAATTCAAATTCAGATGATGGATTTACAACAAACTTTAGACCTTGTTACTCAAACTTTAGATGAGGGTAAGGCCAAGGATATTGAAACCCTTGATGTGGCAAAAATTTGTAGCTTTGCTGATGCAATGGTGATTGCCACAGGAACTTCGACCACCCATGTGAAAGCCTTAGGCGAAGCGGTGGCACAAGCTTTTAAAGATGCCGGTGAGCCACCAATGGGTGTTGAATCAGGTCCTGAGCCTGACTGGTTACTGGTAGATTTAGGCGATGTGGTGGTGCATGTGATGACTGAGTCTGCCCGTGCTCACTACGCTTTGGAAAAACTCTGGTCAGTGGTGCCAGCCGACAAGCGTGGCTAAAGGTTAATGGTCATACACTTTATTGTAGTGGGGCAGAAAATGCCCAAGTGGGTCGAGCAGGGCTACGCCGAATACGCCAAACGACTCCCTAAAAGCTGTGCGCTCAAACTGGTGGAGCTGCCGATGGCGCAGCGGAGTAAAAATGCCGCTGTGGATAAGCTTAAGGCAGAAGAAGCCAAGCGCATTACGGCCGCGATTCCCAAAGGCGCACAGCTGGTTGTGCTGGATGAGCATGGGCAACAGCCCACCACGCTAAAATTGGCCAATCGCCTAGAAGCGTGGTTGGGCAGTGGTCAAGACATCGCTCTAGTGGTAGGCGGCCCTGACGGCTTAGATGAGCGCCTGATTCAACAAGCCCAATGGAAATGGTCGCTTTCCAATCTTACGCTTCCTCATCCACTGGTGCGCATTGTGGTGGCTGAACAACTCTACCGAGCTTGGTCAGTGATTCAGAATCACCCCTACCATCGAGAGTAGCTATAGCGGTTAGAAATATGCACGGAATGCATTGACAGAGAGGGGGAAAATATGGATAATTCCGCAATCCTTTCAAACATATAGACGCTTTGCGGAGTGATTTAGCCCGCTCAAGTTCAAAGCGATGCCAATGCGTATTGGTCTAACTATTTGAAACAACAGAATTATTTTCGGAGAGAAAAATGGCAAATTCAGCACAAGCTGCAAAAAGAGCAAGACAAGCGAACAAGCGTCGTTTACATAACCATTCAATGCGTTCTTCAATGCGTACTGCAATCAAAAAAGTATTGCACGCTATTGAAGCCGGTGAAAAAGAGACTGCAAACGAGCTTTTCCGTGTAGCACAGTCTAAGCTAGATGGTTATGCGCGCAAAGGGCTTATCGCTAAGAACAAAGCTGCTCGCACCAAGAGCCGCTTGAATGCTCGTATTAAAGCAATGGCTTAATTAAAAAGCTATTTTATTGCTTAGATCAGAAAACCCGCTTCGGCGGGTTTTTTATTGCCTAAAATCCGTTAAGATAGAGCATTATCCAAATCCTCAGTTAGAACGATGGCAAATAGCACCACCCTTTATCCAATTTCTAACCGAGGATTTGGGTGTTAATTGCCCGCGGAAGAAAAAGTAAACCAGAGTACTTATGAAACGAATCATTAAAGCGACTGCTACAGTAGGTGGTATGACCATGCTCTCCCGTGTATTGGGATTTGTGCGAGATATGGTCATTGCGCGTTATTTTGGTGCCAGTATGGGGGCAGATGCTTTTTTTGTGGCCTTTAAAATCCCCAACTTTTTTCGCCGTTTGTTTGCCGAGGGGGCGTTTTCGCAAGCCTTTGTGCCGGTGTTGGCAGAGACTAAGGAGAAGCAGGGCAAGGCCGCCGTGAAGCATCTGGTTGGGGCGATTCTGTTTCGTCTAGGGGCGGTACTGCTGGCCTTAACCGCTTTTGGCGTATTGGGTGCTGGGCTGTGGATGTGGGTCTTTGCGCCAGGATTCGTGGATGAGCCTGAGAAGTTTGCACTGGCTACAGAGATGTTGCGTATCACCTTTCCCTATTTATTGTTGATTTCGCTGGTGGCGCTCTCTTCAGCGATTATGAACACCTATAACCAGTTCGCCGTACCTGCCTTGACACCCGTATTTCTGAATTTGACTTTGATTGCTTCGGCCATTTGGTTGGCGCCTCTGCTTGATGTGCCGGTAATGGCTTTGGCATGGGGGGTGTTGATTGCAGGGGTGGTGCAGTTAGGGTTTCATCTGCCTTTTTTGTGGCGTTTGGGGCTATTGCCCAAGCCAATCCCCTCTAAAGACCCAGGGGTGAATGAGGTCAAGCGACTAATGTTGCCAGCTTTGTTTGGGGTGTCAGTAGCGCAAATCAATCTGTTAGTGGATACTATCTTGGCCTCTTTTTTGGTGACGGGAAGCATCTCTTGGCTCTACTACTCTGATCGCTTAATGGAGTTTCCGTTAGGGGTGTTTGGGGTGGCGCTGGCGACGGTGGTGCTACCTGGATTATCCAAAAAGGCGGCTAAAGAGGACTGGCAAGGATTTCAGCAGGATTTGGATTTTGCTTTAAAGCTGGTAATGCTGATAGCTCTGCCTGCCATGTTGGGACTGTTGCTATTGGCACAACCTTTGATTGCCTCGCTGTTCTATTATGGGGCCTTTACCCCTGAAGATGTGGAGCGCTCCAGTTGGAGTTTGATGGCATACTCTTTTGGGTTGGTGGGCTTTATTTTGGTGAAAGTACTGGCACCTGCTTTTTATGCTCGCAAAGAGATGAAAACTCCAGTGCGAATCGCGGTGATCGCCTTGGTGAGCAATACGGTATTGAACTTGATTCTGATTTGGCCATTGGCACATGTGGGATTGGCACTGGCCACTTCAATTTCCGCCTTTATTAATGCGGGACTGCTTTATCTAGCCTTGCGAAAACAGCAGGTGTTTGCTCTGCAAACAGCGTGGAAAGGCTTTTTATTGCAGGTATTAGGCGCCAGTGTGGTTTTGGCTCTTTGGCTCTGGTGGGCAACGCCTGTGGGAGAGGCTTGGTTGCAGTTTACCGCTTGGCAGCGATTGGGCTGGCTGGCAGGCCTGGTGTTTTCAGCTATGGCAGTTTATTTTGCAGTGTTATTTATTTTGGGGTTCCGTCCAAGGCAGTTTGCTATAATACAAGGATTTGATAACGGCAAGGCAAACCAGCAGAAATGCAACTGATTCGAGGGTTACACAATTTACCACGCTTCCGCACAGACTTTGCACGGGGCTGTGCGCTGACCATTGGCAATTTTGATGGGGTGCATTGTGGTCATCAGCAGGTGCTGCAACAGCTCAAACAGCGATCTGATGCGGCAGGTTTGCCCTCAGTAGTGATGGTATTTGAGCCCTTGCCCATGGAGTTTTTTGCTCCGGATAAAGCCCCTGTACGGTTAATGAACCTACGGGAGAAGGTGCAGGCCTTTAAATGCACCGGCATTGATTATGTGCTGGTGTGTCGCTTTAATCAGCAGTTTGCCCAAATGACGGCAGAAGACTTTATTCGCCAAGTGCTGATTGATGGCTTAAATGTAAAGCAGTTGGTGGTGGGGGACGATTTCCACTTTGGCCGCCAACGACAGGGCAACTTCGAAACCTTGCAAGCCGCAGGAGAGCAGTTCGGTTTTGAAGTTTCTGCCATGCCCAGCTTTACCGTAGAAGCAGAACGGGTTAGTAGTACCTTAATTCGCCAAGCCTTGGCGCAACTGCCGCCTGATTTACAGCGAGCAAAAAAGTTGTTGTGTCATCCTTTTAGCTTTCATGGCCGGGTGATTCATGGCAAAAAACTGGGGCGGCAGATAGGCTTTCGCACCTTGAACTTAAACCCCAAACGGTTACAGATGCCGGTGCAGGGGGTGTTTGCGGTGACGGTGGCAGGCATTGCCCAGCGCCCTTGGGAAGGGGTGGCAAATATAGGGGTTCGCCCTACGGTGAATGGCTTGCAACCCTCGATTGAGGTACACCTGTTTAACTGGCAAAAAGAGATTTATGGGGCGCATGTGGAGGTGTTTTTACAGCACTTTATCCGCCCAGAGATGAAATTTGAAAACCTTGAGGCTTTGGTCACCCAGATTCAACAAGATGTGACCGAGGCGAAAAAATTTTTGTAACTATTCAGCTGATACTGTAACTGCTCAGATTGCCCCTGAAATTCGTCAATTCAAGGCGGAAAATGTGAGTTTACAACGAGTAAATGACCATTTTCCAACGCAGAAGTGACGGATTTCAGGGGTGAGCTGAGTAGTTACAAATTTTTTAAGATTCTTTAATGAGAAACAAACATGACTGATTATAAACCCACCCTGAACCTTCCAGAAACTGACTTTCCAATGCGAGGCAATCTGCCTAATCGTGAGCCCAAGCAGGTAGAAAAGTGGCTCTCTGAAGACCTTTATGCCACCGTGCGTGAGGCAATGGCGGGGCGTCCTAAGTTTATTTTGCATGATGGTCCTCCTTATGCCAATGGCAATATTCATATTGGACATGCGGTGAATAAGGTGCTTAAGGACATGATTGTAAAGTCCAAGGGATTGAGCGGTTTTGATGCCCCTTTTGTGCCCGGCTGGGATTGTCACGGTCTACCCATTGAATTGAATGTGGAGAAGAAAAAGGGCAAGGTAGGGCAGAAAATTGATGCCAAAGCGTTCCGTCAGGCTTGTCGGGATTATGCCCAAAGTCAGGTAGAAGGTCAGATGGCCGATTTCCAGCGGTTGGGTGTGTTGGCCGACTGGAAAAACCCCTATCTCACCAAAGACTTTAAATACGAAGCGGACGAAGTACGAGCTTTAGCCAAAATTATTGAAGCAGGACACTTGGTGAAGGGCACCAAGCCAGTGTACTGGAGTATTGGCGGCCATTCAGCCTTAGCTGAGGCAGAGGTGGAGTATGAAGATAAGCGTTCTCATGCCATAGATGTTCGCTTTGCGGTGCTGGACGAAGCTGACTTTTTTGAGCGCTGCCATCATGTAGAAGATGATTGCGGTGAAGGCCGACTCTCTGTCGTTATTTGGACCACTACGCCGTGGACATTGCCAGCTAACCAAGCGGTTTCGATTCACCCTGAGCTGGATTATGCAGTAGTGCAGGTGGAGAAGGATGGCGAAAAGGAGCGACTCTTTATTGCTGAGGCGATGATTAAAGACTGCATGGCTCG
Source organism: uncultured Piscirickettsiaceae bacterium (assembly GCA_964405635.1). Lineage (GTDB taxonomy): Bacteria > Pseudomonadota > Gammaproteobacteria > Thiomicrospirales > Thiomicrospiraceae > JALUXI01. The sequence continues at coordinate 6,565 of CAYOOU010000042.1, read as the reverse complement.
CTGGGAGATTGATCACTACCGTGTAGTGGCTTACGCGCCAGGTGAGAAGTTTGAGAGGGTGCAGTTGCAGCATCCTTTTTACGATCGTCAAGTGCCTGTTATTTTGGGTGATCATGTCACTACCGATGCCGGAACCGGCTGTGTGCATACCGCACCAGGTCACGGGCAGGAAGACTATATTGTGGGCATGAAATATGGCCTAGAGGTGGATTGTCCGGTAGATGGCAATGGAAACTTTGTGAAAGGCACCCCGATTTTTGAAGGGGAGAATGTCCTCAATGTCGATGACCATGTGATTGAGGTGCTGATGACCCGTGGGGCGTTGGTGCATCATGAAGCGATTGTGCACAGCTATCCGCACTGCTGGCGTACCAAAACGCCTCTGATTTTCCGTGCTACCCCGCAGTGGTTTATCAGCATGGACCAAAATGGTTTGCGTCAAAAGGCAATGGATGAGATTAAACAGGTTTCCTGGGTGCCAGAGTGGGGGCAAGGACGCATTGAAGCGATGGTGGAGGGACGACCCGACTGGTGTATCTCCCGTCAGCGCTACTGGGGTGTGCCCATTACCATTTTTGTGCATAAGGTAACAGGAGAAATGCACCCTCGCACTGTAGAGCTGATGGAAGAGATTGCACAGCGAATCGAAAAAGACTCCATTGATGCTTGGTATGACCTAGATCCCAAGGAGCTGTTGGGCGATGAGGCTGACGATTATGAAAAGGTGTTGGATATTTTAGATGTGTGGTTTGATTCAGGCGTTTCTCATTTTGCCGTATTAGACCAGCGTGAAGAATTGAATAAACCGGCCGACCTTTATTTGGAAGGTTCTGATCAGCATCGCGGTTGGTTCCAATCTTCGTTATTGACCGGTGTAGCGATTGAGTGTCAAGCCCCTTATAAGCAGGTGTTGACCCACGGCTTTACCGTTGATGCAGAGGGCAAAAAGATGTCCAAATCCAAAGGCAATGTGGTGGCACCACAGCAGATTGCCAATAAGCTGGGAGCGGATATTTTGCGTCTGTGGATCGCGGCAGCGGATTACTGCTATGAGATGACGGTGTCTGACGAGATTATCAGTCGTACCGCGGATGCCTATCGTCGCATTCGTAACACCTCTCGTTTCTTGCTGGCAAACTTAAATGGTTTTGATCCTAAAACCGATGCTGTGGCGCATGAGAACTTGTTGCCGCTAGATCAATGGGCGATAGGTCGTGCCTACAATGTGCAGCAGGAGATTTTGAAAGCTTATGCGGACTATAATTTCCATGCTATTTACCAAGCGGTTCTGCACTTCTGTTCCGTGGACTTAGGTTCATTCTATCTTGATGTGATTAAAGACCGTCAATACACCTGTCAAAAAGAGGGCTTGCCGCGCCGCTCAGCTCAAACGGCCTTGTATCACATTATTGAAGCCTTGACCCGTTGGATTGCCCCGATTCTAAGCTTTACGGCCGAGGAGATTTGGCAAGCCATTCCTGGAGAGCGTGAAAAAACGGTCTTTATTAGCCAGTGGTATCAAGGCTTGACCCAGCTAGATGAGAACAGTGAAATGAACTCTGACTACTGGGATCGGGTGATGCAGGTGCGTTCAGCGGTTTCTAAAGAGTTAGAAGCTCTGCGAAAAGCAGGTGAGATTAAGGGCTCTTTGACCGCCGAAGTAACGCTTTATGCCGATGAGCCTTGGTTGTCTGATCTGCAGAAACTGGGGGATGAGCTGCGCTTTGTATTAATTACCTCGGAAGCAGAGGTTCTGCCTGCAGACCAGCGCTCTGAAGAAATGCCTGCCAGTGAGTTAGAAAGACTCTGGGTGGCGGCCAAGCCGACCGATAAGGCTAAATGTGAACGTTGCTGGCATCACCGTGCTGATGTAGCCACCCATGCCGAGCACCCTGACCTGTGTCAGCGTTGTATTGATAACGCCTTTGGTGAGGGAGAGGTTCGACACTATGCCTAATGCAGGCACCGGCAGCACCGGTTTAAAAACCCTGTGGTTGGCCGTGGCGGTGGTGGTGCTGGATCAGCTCACTAAGGTGTGGGCTTTGAATGCGCTCACTTTAGGAGAGCCACTGGCCATTTTGCCGAATTTGAACTTTACCCTGGCCTTTAATGAGGGGGCTGCCTTTAGCTTTTTGAGCGATATGGGCGGTGCCCAACGCTGGCCGTTTACCGGTTTGGCGGTGGTCATTTCGGTGGTGTTGCTGGTTTGGTTGCGAAAGTTACCCGCTGCTTGGAACTGTGAAACCCTTGGTTTGAACTTGGTTTTGGGTGGCGCCATTGGCAATGTGATTGATCGAGTGCTGGTGGGTAAGGTGACCGACTTTATTGATTTTTATATTGGCAGTTGGCACTACGCTACTTTTAATGTGGCGGATATTGCTATCTCTTTAGGTGCATTCTGTTTAATCTTGAATGAATTTTGGTTTAAACGACCATCAAAAACTGAAAAAAATGTCTAAAATTCCCAGTCCTGCCTCTAAATCAGAATCAAAACGCACAAATCCGTCCACTGAGCTGCCTGAAGTTTTGCAAGCGGTGCCCCAACTGTCGGGTAAACCGAAAATTGCCATTGTAGGGGCCGGGATAAGTGGCATGATGTCTGCCCTATTTCTGCACTTTGCAGGTGCAGAAGTTACGCTATTTGATCGCCATCAGGCAGCCCAAGAGGCCTCTTGGGCAGGTGGTGGCATTGTCTCTCCCATGTACCCGTGGCGCTATCCTGATGCGGTGAATGACCTAGCGACTGTGAGTCAGCAACATTTTCCTGCTTTGGTAGAGTGGTTGAAAAACGGTACAGGCATTGACCCAGAGCTGCTGGACTCTGGTATGCTGATGCTCGATGGTGAAGAAGCTTTTGAAGCGGAGGTGTGGTGTAAACGCTATGGCCACAAGTTGGAGGTGCTGGCGCCAGAGTTTCGTAACTTGGTAGAACCTCGGCTAGAAAGTTCGGCAGAGCTGGCTCTTTGGATGCCAGAGATTAAACAGGTACGCAACCCTCGCTTAATGAAATCTCTCAAAACGGCTTTAAGCCAGCTTGAGATTCCCATTTTAGAAAGCACCCCCGTTCAAGGCATGTGGCAAGCTTCAGCAAGCAGGACTGTTAAAGGGGTGGAAGCAGAAGTAAAAGGCAAACTGCAGAAGTTACCCTTTGACCAAGTGGTCATCACGACAGGCGCTTGGACTGCGGATTTAGTACCCGAAGCGGAGATTTATCCGGTCAAAGGGCAGATGTTGCTGTTCGATACCACGCCTGGTTTTCTCAAACACATGGTGATGGAGAAAGGTCGTTATATCATCCCAAGAAAAGATGGTCGTGTGCTGGTGGGATCCACCGTTGAACCGCAAGCAGGGTTTGATAAAACCACGACCGCGGAGGCTGAAGCAGAGTTGAAAGCCTTTGCTTTTGAGCATTACCCTGAACTGCGGATGTTTGAAATGGAGACCCATTGGGCAGGCTTGCGCCCTGGAAAAGAAAATACGGTGCCTTATATCTGCCAGCACCCTAACTATGACAATGTCTATCTCAATGCCGGCCACTTCCGCAATGGTGTGGTGCTCTCTATCGGTGCCGCCCAGTTATTGATGCAGATCATTTCTAAACAGGCGATATCAATAGACCCTTTACATTTAATCCGTTAGTCCGGTTAATAAAAACAGGGAGAAGCTTGCTTCAGCCCCTTCGGCACTGTTGCAGGTTTTGCCATAAAGGAAAATGGCGTCTTGTTCTTCGACGGGTAAAGCCTGAACAAAGCACATTTTTTTTCCAGCGCTGTCAAAACTGGCAACTTGCCGCCATGGTTTATCTATGGAGGTTTTTTTATAAATCACACCTGAGGCAAAGCTCCAAAGTGTTTCTGTATTTTGATAGGTAACCATGATTTCTCCACCATTCTGTGGAGGAGAGGAGGAGAGTTTCTGCCATTGATTCTGATTACTTAAATAATAAAGTTCACGTGTGCCTTCTAGGCTTTCGGCAAGAATCAGAGGGTGTCCATTAAAAATTTGTATATGTTTTGTATTAAAGTACTTTTTTCTAGCAGGCGTTAAGGGAACCGTTTGTGGCTTGTTGATTGGAAGGGTGTAGGACTGACTTTTTTCATTGGTAAAGGTTTGGAGGTTGGGAGACTGCACAAAAGAGAGATCTTGGGTGTCTTTACCTGCTTGTCCTTGTCGCCAGCTCCAAATGGCATAGAGCTGATTTTTATGGTCAAAAGTCAGTTCTAGCCAATAGGGGAGAAAGAAGGGACTATGATTATGATCGTAGATAAAAGGATAAGCTTGACCTTCACCTTGTGTGAAATCGGCCTCTTTTGAAGTCAGTGACACTTTGCCGCCAATGGGGTGCCAAGTTTGTGTTTCCGTATTGTATTGTGCTAAGCCTTCTGAAAAAGCACGATTTTCCCATGCAAGTTTGGGTTTGAGTGCAAAGCGATAGGTGATATAAAGGGTCTGTTTTTTGTCCTTAAAAAAACGGGGGTAGGTAATTTGGTTATAAGGGATGGCACCACTATTGAGTTGGGGGAAGTGCGTTTGGTTTTGATAATGGATGGTACGCTTTTGTTCAATGCTTAAAGGGGTGCCTAAGTTTTCAAATGCGTCAATGGAATAGGGCTTTGTGGAGCGAAAATACTGCCATGGCATATTGTGCATACCATAAGCGATATGAATATAACCTTCCTTGTCAAAAGCCACGGAAGGTTGGGTGTGATAGGGGTCTTTAAGCGTGTAGGCATCAATGAGATGTTTTTGCCACTGCCAACCATTAGGGGTAAATTTTCCGAGCATAATAATGGTTTGTTGGCGAAGTTCGGGTTCAGATTGACCGGTTGGGGCTTTGTCAACATAAGCTGTGATGAGGTAGCCATTTTGATAGTCAAGCCGAGTAGGGAAAGTTCCAAGATCGCCTTGAGGTGAGACCGGTACATCTTTTAATATGATTTCAATATGATAGGGATCGGGGTATTTTTTTAAGTGAATAGGAGGCGTCGGACTTAAAGTATCCCCCCCGTTACTACATCCAAGTAATAATCCACATATGAGTAGACAAAAGGCGATCACGCTCATGATTTGTTGTGCTCAACTTTTTCTTCAATTGCGTCTAATGCTTCTTGAATTTTAGCTAATTGTCGCTCTGTTTTGCTCAGTTCGCTCTGGATTTTCCAAAAAAGGTAGCTGGCGGGCTTAGATTTGGTGTGCTTTACAGATTTAGCTATTTTTGCATCGGGCTGGTTTTTGTTCATTTTGAGTGCCCTTTCTGAGTTTGCTGCTGCATATGGTTCAGTAGGTGTAGGGTGGGCTGGCCGTCTGGTGGGAGCTGGTGTTGCTTTTGGTAGTTGCGAATGGCGGCTCTTGTTTTGCTGCCCGCTATGCCATCAGCTTGGCCGATAGGGTAACCTTGTTGGAGCAGGTGGTTTTGTATTGCTTTCATCTGCTGTTTGCTCAAAGCTTTGTCATCAGCAGGGCATTGTACACTGAGTGGAGGGCGGCCAATAATGCGGTCGGCTAGATGTCCGACAGCCAGTGCATAATTATTAGAGTTATTCCAGCGTTTGATGACATAAAAGTTGGGGTAAACCAAAAAGAATGGCCCTCTGTAATCGCTGGGCAGGAGGAGGGCTGCTTGGATATTCGCTTTAGGGAGCCGGCGGCCATCCGCCAGTTTGATGCCCAGCTTAGCCCACTCAGATAAGAGGCGTTTGCTTTTGCCATCGGCTAAGGTGAGGTCAAACCCTTGGGGAAGCCTCACTTCTCGTCCCCAGTTCTCCTCTTTGTGCCAGCCCAGTTTATTTAGAAAGTGTCCCATTGAATAGAAGATATCGGGCAGGCTATGCCAGAGATCAATTTTACCGTCGCCATCACCATCTACTGCATAATGCAAGACATTGCTGGGCATAAGCTGACTCTGTCCTATCGCCCCTGCCCAAGAGCCTTTCATCTGTTTAAAATCGACATCTCCCCGATCTAGAATTTTTAGCGCGGCAATCAGTTCTTTTTGAAAAAATTGTGATCGGCGTCGGTCAAAGCTGAGGGTAGCAAGGGCTTCAATGGTATTGATATTACCGGTGTAACTGCCATAGTTGGTTTCGAGTCCCCAAAAAGCCACTAGAAAGCGTCCAGGCACGCCATATTTGTGGGTGACTTGATCTAACAGGTTGCGATGTTGCTGATAGAGGTGTTTCCCCTGCTTAATTCGCCAAGGAGTAACGGCACGGTTGAAATAGCCCCAAAAGGTTTGGCTAAACTCGGGTTGGCGGCGATCAAGTTCTAGAATTTTCTGGTTTAGGTGAATTTGAGAAAAGGCAAGGTCCACCGTTTTTTGTGAAACGCCTGCTGAAACGGCTTTAGGTTTGAACTTTAGTAACCACTGCTGAAAGTCAACTTCGGAAGGGAGGGGCTGAGCAGCCGAAACAGTCAAGCTGATAAACATTAGGGTAAACAGTACAAAGTTAGTGTGTAGTATGCTTAGTAATGAATGCGAATTAGAGGTTTGCATGATTTACTTTGTTTAGTTCTTTAAAACACTATTTTACTGAATTCCCTTATAAAAAGGGTAAAATAGTGGTTT
>CAYOOU010000041.1:0-13220 GCA_964405635.1 uncultured Piscirickettsiaceae bacterium | reverse complement strand
TCTAAACTGTGTAGATGCTTTACATTCGATTCATTTGTCATGGGCTAAATTATACCCAAATCCTCAAATAGAAATTGGATAAAGCGTGTTTTCCATGACTTGAGATGTGGAAGCGATGTTTGCCCCCTGATGCGGGGGCGGGGTTATTTTAAATAGGCGGCAAGCAGCTTATAAACACTCTCTTTTTGTTGTTGATATTCGCCAACGCAGTTGCGGATTTGGTTGTTAAAAAGGTTGCTGGCAAAGTTTAAAATGGTCTGATCTTTCTGCAAAATGGAGGGTTGGGCACCGGCCGCCCAGCAAGTTAAGTTTGCCAGTCGGACATTGTTCATAGAGTGAACATCGGTAAATTTGGTGCCTTGGGTGAGGTAGTACATATACATGGCCGCTTCAATCTGAAATTTGGCGATTTCTTCTCGTTGTGCTTGAGTTTTTCCCGCTTCTTCCATTAAAAGCACCACAGAGAACGCATCGGCGGCATCTTCTTGTTTCCCAAGAACAGGGAGTTCGTAAAGGTTAATTAAAGCATGACCCAATTCATGTGAAAATATCAGATAGCCAAATACTGCTGCTGCATAGGTATGGCTGGAATCTTGGGTGGCAATACCAGAAGAGATGCCATATTGTCGAATATCATCCAGCAGTTCATTACATAAGGTGATGTCCTTATTGACAAAATTGTAATAGGCATCTTTTGCTTGGCAGTCTTTACGGGTGACCGGTAAATTTTGCGGCAGCGCAATACGATTGTTCATCGACTGGATAACATCCATCAGCACGGTATCCACTTGTTGATTGAGTTGAATATCAAAGTTGTTGCTGGTGGCGGTATAAGTCATGACCCCTGAACCTTGTGGAGAGGTGTTGGTGGTTTGTGTTTCACTTTTGCCGCCGCAGCCAATGAGCAAAATCAAGGGAAAAATAAGCGATGGTCTTAATGTGGTCTGAATTTTCATAATCAGTCTCCGCTGAATCAATGGCTGTAAAAGGCCGTTAAACATCCACTTCCTAAGATGTGGGCTTGATATTGGCTTTCAAATGCGTGATTGGTGTAACTGGCTTGGTTGATTTGTTGGATAAAATCGCTGGGTTTGCTATTGAGGGCATAAATACAGAGCCGATATTGATGGCGTTGACCCGTAGGTGGATTCGGGCCCGTATAGCCAGCGTTGCCAGTATAGTTAAGCCCTTCGATTTGGGTGTTGGCATTGAGTTGATTGGAACTGTTTCGTGTGATAGTGGTTAAATTTCCATCATTGCTAAAAAGATTCCAGTGCACAACCGTGTGTCCGACCACTTGCTTTGCATCGGGATCATCCATGATTAAAGCAAACCCTTGTGTCCCTTGAGGGATATTTGACCAACTCACTTGGGGGTTCTCATCGTTTCCATCTGGGGTCAGAGCGGATGAGAATTGATAATTGGTAATGTCATTGGATTGAATGGTCATTCTTTGCGGTATTTGTGGGTTCGGCGTGCCGCCATTGACTTGAGTATTTGACATATCTGAAGAGGTTTGCGTGTTTGCAGGGTTGTCAGAGATTTCGCTTGTTGTGGTGTCACTTTTTCCGCCACACGCCTGAAGTGCGAAAGTGAGCGATAGGACAAGGGTGGATTGCATCAACTTAGATTTCATTTTGCATCTCCTTTATTGTGGTTTAAGTTTAAGAAAGGGTTTTTCGATGAGTGAATAGGATACTTGGGCAATCATGAGGGTGATGAGGATGGGCATCATCAGTTTATGGATTGGGCTGAGCGGTAGCTTTAAAAAATTTAAAATTTCATGGGCGTGGGAAACAATGAGGTTGTGATAGAGATAGAGCCCATAGCTGATTTTGCCTAGGTGTTGGGTGAAACGATTGTGCAAAAGTGAGGGACTAGGGTTGTTAAGGGCAAGTAGGATCAGTCCCGCTGAAAAAATCACCACTAGGAATTTGCCAAGGGTGAGATAAAGTAGGTGCCATTCAAGATGAAGGTGAACCCAGGCAAGCAAATAGTAGCCCAATAAGCCTGTGAATATCATGGGCAAGGCTTTTTGGATGAGTGTTTTGGCTTGTTGTTGAAACTGTAATGCCAGCAGTCCCCCCAGTGCCAAGCCATCTAAGTTGGTTAGGGTAAAGACCTCTATTTGGGTGGTGGGGCTAAACCCTTTTGCATATAAGTAGCCTCTTGCCAAAATGGCGATGGAAAGCGTGGCGACCATCAGCCGTTGTAAGGATCGGGGGTTTTCTTTTAGGGTTAAATACACCCAAGGCAGTATGCCTGCTTGTTGAATGTTGTCGAGATTGAAGGCAAAAACCATCCCGAGATATAAATAATAAATGGGAAATATTCTTAAAGCACGGCGAATATAAAAGGTTTTAAGTTGAGGGCGAATCGGTTCTTTAGGTTGGCTGATTAAAATGCGGGTAATTAAAAACCCACTGAGCACAAAGAAAATCATCACCCCTAAGTTGCCGATGGGCAGTAGGGTGAGGGTCTGTTCTTGCCAAGTCCAGATTTGAAAACTGTGGGCAAAGATCACCAAAAATACCGCGTAAAACCTAAGACTGTCTAAGCCTGAAAAATGGGAAATACTCATGCGTTTGTCCGAATCAGATGGGTGAGCGTTGCACGCAGTTGTGCGGGTTGTACGGGTTTGTGGAGTACGGTAAAGCCCGTTTTGTGCAGTTTACTGAGATGCTTGGGGGAGGTATCGCCTGTTAAGAGCATGGCAGGAATATTTTTGCCTAAAGCTTGTCTCACCGCATTAATGGCTTGATTGCCTCGAATATACTCTTTGAGTCGATAGTCGCAAATAATGGCATCAGGGGTTTGTCCCTTGCACAGTTCAATGGCGGTTTGCAAGCTGTCTGCGGTCATCACCTGGCAGTGCCACTGGTCGAGTAAACTGCCCAACGCATCGAGAATCAGCGGGTCATCATCAATAATTAAGAGGGTTTTGCCTTCAAGCGGGTTGATCGAGATGAGGGCTGAGGATTCGGTTTTTTCAACTGGAGGTACTTTTTTTAAGGTGAGATAGAATCGAGCGCCCTTTTTTCGCTCTGCATCTACCTGGATGGGGTGATTTAATAATAGGCAAGTACGACGCACAATAGAGAGTCCCAAGCCTAACCCTTTACTTCTGTCTCTAGCATCATTGTCTACCTAGTAAAATTCATCAAAAATAAAAGACATTTTGTCAGCAGGGATACCAATGCCACTGTCTCGTATCTCGAGCGTAAACTGCTGATTTTTTGCTTGAGAACAGGCGATGAGTACATGACCTTTTTCTGTATAGCGAACAGCGTTACTGATCAGGTTCCTGAGTACATTTTCGAGTAAGACTTCATCACTCTGAATCCAGTAAGGACAAGGGATAAACTTGATGCGAATCGGCTTGTCTTGTTGTTTAAAGGAAGCTTTGAGGCGGTTTAAAAGTTTTTCTAAAGGCAGCGGTTTGATGTGGGTGGTCACAATATTGGCATCGAGTCGAGAAATGTCTAACAGCGAGTTGAGCAGTTTGCCTAAAATTGCCGAGCTCTCTTTTAGGTTTTGAATCAGTTTCCGCTGTTTGGTTGGGTCTTGCGTGAGCTCAAGGGCTTCAACAAAAAAATGTTGTGCCTGTAAAGGTTGACGCAAATCATGGCTGGCAGCGGCCAAAAAGCGGGTTTTCGCCGCACTGGCGCGTTCTACTAAGGCTTTTTCGTGCTTGAGTTGTTCGGAGAGCATTTCATTTTCAATGGTGACCTGAAAGGTTTTTTTCAAAGTTTTGCTGAAAATATGACCATAGAGTAAAAATCCAGCCAAAATCCATAAGGTTGCGACCGTAATCCAATACATATCACTTACATGATAAATAATGGGGTTGAGGGCATAAGGCAGCATACAACTCACAGAAAAAGCCACCTGCAACCGTGGAATGGTGCTAATGGCAATTTGAGGCACCACATTGACAGCAGTCAAGACAATGGCAATATATAAAAACTCCACACTGTTACTTGCCACAATGGGAATGATCCCGACAGCCCCCCCAAATCAATCCCCCAATTAAGCCAGAGATGGTCGCAAGGTGGACAAATTGCCTATCCGTAATTTTTTGGTGTTGATAAAAATGCATAATGGCATACCAAACCCCACTGGTCACCACGAGCAGCATGACCCAAATGGTCAAAAATTGTTGATTACTCGGGTTGGCAATGGCATAGGCGAGGACGGCTCCATATACGGGACTGAGAAGGGCGGAAGGCAGTGTATAGTCCACCATGTGCTGAATTTGTAAGTGGAGAATGCGTTTGTTTAGCGCTTGGGTGCTCATAAGGTGGACTCTTTGTTATTTTTTGCGGGATGAATTTTAGGCAGCCTAAAGGGGAAGCCCACCTTGTTGGTTTCAATTTTTAAGGGTAGCTGAATAGGAGGGTGAACCCATTGAGGCATGATTGGGCGGATGATTACTTTTGACAACAGGGCTTCACTGATGCGTTTGGCTTTTTCAGAAATTTGCGGTTGAGCGACTGCGGGTTTTTGATAGGTAATGAGGTAGCCCCGTTGATCTGACCATAAGTCGGTTTGCGTGATACCGAATAAATGCCCTGTATCGGGTTTGATGGAGAAAATCTTAAACCATTTGAAGTTGGGGTCAAGGTCGCCAATAAAATGGCTGTTATTGAGCAGGGTTTCATTTTGAGTGATGGTGAGGGCTTGCATAAAGTTTCTGAGCAAGGGCGTGGTGTGGTTTTCATAGATCACCCAAGAGCCCTTAAAATCAAAGTCGGCATAGCTGCTAGATTGTTTCAGTTGTGTGGCGTTCAAAACCGTTGCATCCTTTGCCGTCACATCGCTATTGTAAACCGTGTTGCCTTGTGCCAAACCTCGATTACTGCCAATCAAAGCATGGGCATTGGCACCTGCATTTTTTAAAGCCGTATGATTGGCAAAGCTTGTGAGCACAAAGCCTGCGTTATAGCCCACTAAGCCGCCCGCAGCTTGGCTGTTTTGTTGAATTGCGAGCCCATTGATATAGGTGTTCTCAATATTCGCCGATGCACCATTAAATCCGACCAACCCGCCCACATAGTCCCCGCCGACTAGGGTGATATTTTTGCCAAAGCTGCTGCTAACTTTTGCGTTCGGGGTGCCATTTTTTCCCACCAGACCGCCCACAATATTCCCGCGATTTTGTACATTTAAGTTCTCAATCGAGACATTATGAATCGTGCCCGTATTGAGACCTGCAAGGGCACCAACATAACTATTGCTATCGCTAAATTTAATCGTTGTATTCATTAAGTTTAGGTTTTCTACCCGACCTTGGCTGCCAATGCTGGAAAATAGCCCGGTTAAACTATAAGGGGTTTGGGTTTCGGTATTGTTCAGGGTAAAGTTTTTTAAGCTGTGTCCCATGCCATTAAAGCGTCCATTAAAGTTATTTCCCATTGCCAATGGGGCTAAAATCAGCACCGCTTGAGGTAATGTCGTTAATCAAAGCATAATTGCCGGTGATTTCTCCACCATTGGGTGGCGTGAGACTTGCCAATTCTGCTTCTGTGCTGATCAGCGTATAGGGTTGATCATTAATGGTTAGATGGCTGCCCGTGCTGAGGTTGACCGGTGCGGCGATATTGAGTTCACCGCCATATAAATTCCGATGATTGAATTTTAAGACAAGGTTGCCATTGCCTGTTGCGGAAATCGGCGCTTGAATATGGATACTGTTCCAAGCAATTAAAGAGAGGGTCGCGGAAGTCTGCCAAGCAATTGGCGCTTGAACAAAAATATCTCGGCTTTCGCTGCGTTTTTCAACGCCAACCCCTGTTGCGGCATTTTCGGTGACCCACTGCTCCACATCCGTGCCCTTGTTCAGCGTATTGGAAATGGTTTCTGCTGCAGTACGATCAATAATCAGTGAAACCGGATCCACCAACCATTTGCCACCCTTACCTGCATGAATGGTTGCGGCATCAATTTGCATATGTATACCTGAAGTCTCAATAAACCCCGCTTTGCCGCCTGCTATTGGGCTGGCATCCAGTGTGCCCGCCACCTGAGTGGTGCCAGAGTTCCCGCCTAAAAGGATAATCTCCCCACCTTTATCTACCACCCCTTTGGCTTCTATAATGCCTGTATTATTCACCACTGTTTTCAGCAAAGCATCTTTCGCCTGAGCGGTTAAAATGACACTGCCGCCAGTCGCCTGAATCAACCCCCCATTGCTCGCCAAAGCATTGAGCTTCTCACGACTCACCTTAAAGCTAAGTAACTGATTATCTGCCAAGGTTAAATCGACCGCCCCGCCTGCACCCAAGGCAGTTTTACCGCCTAGGGTTGAGAGCGTACCCTTATTACTCACCTGCTGACCAATAAATGCAATATAGCCGCCCTGCGAAGTCGTGATATTCCCTTCATTGATAACCGAGGCAGTGCTCTCCCCCTCAAAATGATAATTGCCATTTAAAAAGTCTTGATTGCTGAGGTTCAAAGTCGAAGCAATCAGCCCGCCCACATTCACCTGAGCATTCGGTGCAAAATACACCCCATTCGGATTCAGCAAAAACACCTGCCCATTGGCATTCAAATGCCCAAAAATCTGACTCGCTTCACTGCCCACCACACGGTTTAAGGCCACACTGCTGGCATTGGGCTGCACAAAATTCACCGTCTCATTTTGCCCAATCCCAAACTGCTGCCAATCCAAAATGGTTTTCTGCGAGGACTGGTTAATGGTGAGGGTTTGCCCTGTTTGGGTAACGGTTGCTTGACCCGAGACCAGATTCGCCCCTGTAGGCAAAGCCCAAGCCGAAGAGGCGCACATTGCCAAAAGCAATCCACTTAACGCAAAGCCGAAAACCGAAGCAGACTTTTTGCCCCTGCCTGAGCGTTTTAAAGCAGACTTTACCCGACCCTTAGCAAACTCGGGCACGGCAATAAAAGTTTGGTGTTCAGCATTCCAAATCAGACGGTAGATGTGGTTCATAATGTGTTTCCTCTAAAAATAGATATTTAAGTTCGCCCAAATTTGTGCGGTATCGTTTTCTTTCGGGGCAAAAATTTCATGGACGAAGGTGAGGTTTGCGTCTATGTGATTTTTATACTGGTAATTCAGTCCAATGCCTGCACCAGTTCGAGTCACTTCTTGCTGAGCCGTTGCTCCAGTATAAGGCGTGTGGTTTGTCCAGACTTTCCCTGTTTGAAGCAGCGCCGAGGCACTTAGGCGACCGGGGAGCTTTTGAACCTTGACAGGGTGTTGTAAACGGATTCGGGTAAAGAAACCTTCATCACCTCCTGCTTCACCAATGGGCGTGCTCATGACCCCTTGTGGGCCACCGAGAAAGAGCTTTTGACTGCTATTGAGGTTGCGAGTGGTGGCTTGTCCTTTAAGTACCCATTGCAGTTGGGTGTGTTTGGGGAGGGCTTGTTGGTAGTGAAGATCCAGTTCACTGATCCAAAAATCGCCTTGGGTTTTGGGGCCGTTTGCGTCGGCTTGTTGCAGTTGTGGGGTTTCGAGTTTAAGTTCGCCACGGCTTAGGTTAAAGCTGCCCGAAAGGGCTTTGGCACTTTTGAACTGATAGGCAAATGAGAGGCCAAGTTTGAGTTGGTTGATATTGGATTTGTCGTGGGTATTGACGCTGTCATTATTTTGCTCAAAGGCACTGTGTAGGGCATCGAACCGCAGATTGACCAATTTGCCAGGTTGTAAAATATAGGGGTATTGCAGGTAGAGGCCCAGTTGATCGGCTTGACCACTCTGCTTGAGACTGGCAAATTCGCCGCCAAGTTGGTAATGCGTTCTGGAGCCATAGAGTCCAGTAGTGAGCCCGTTTTTGATATTGGGGGATTCTAGGTTGAAACCCCCAGAATCTAATAGACCTGAATAGGCGTGAAGAGCGTTAAAACTGATGCGACTGCCATAGCCAAATGGGTTGGGAAAAACCGTATTGACACCCATTCGGCCTTGTCCAGTATAGGTGCTGCCTGCATTATCGGTAAACACAACCCCTTGGACTCGAAAATCGCCTGATTTAACCAGTGATTGCCCCTTTTCGCTATAGACTTTCCATTGAGTCATGGGTTGGTCTTTGAGCTGAATGAGTAAGGAGGTTGTGCCAGGTTTTGAACCAGGTGCAAGGGTGGAACTGACTAAGACGCCTGGGATTCTGTTTAAAAGAAGCAGTTGGCGGTTTAGGCTCTTCTGTTCTATCAAATCGCCAGATTTGAGTTGTAATGCACGCATAGCCTGTTCATTTTTTAGGCGTGTGAGATTTTTCAATTTTATTTGGTCATAGCGGGTTTCAATAATGCCAATAATCACCAGCCCGTCTGTTATGGATTGTGCGGGAATATAGGCATAGGCAAGTGGATAGCCCTTATCATGATAGAATTGCGTAACCCTGTTGGCTGCGGCTTCAAGTTGAGAGAGGGTGACCGTTTTGCCTTCTACACTGGATACCATGTGGCGTAGCTGTGGCGTACAAAATCGGGTGTTGCCGACAAGGACAATTTTTTTAACGGGAATTTGTATGTTTGATTGGCTTTCTCTCTGTTTAATCTCAGGAATTTCAATCACCTGCCCAGGCAGTTCGGGTAGGGATTGTTGTGGTGTGATTTGGTTAGCAATGTCCCCTGTAGAGGGTACAGGCGCAGCCTGTGCACCTTGCATTGTTGAGATAGAAAGAAGGATAAAAGCGGATTTTTTAAATATTTGCATGGTTCTGTCTCGATTGATTGACTTGAGTGCTATTTTGCGGGTTGCGGTTTTAAGAGACGAGTGTAATTTGTAATGGGAATGTCACCAGTTGTACATGACAAATGTCATAGTCCGTTTTATACTAAGCGCATGAAATTTCTGTTAGTTGATGATCACCCGCTGTTTGGTCTTGGTTTTTCGGCACTTTGTGAGCAATTAGAGCCTGCTGCCAGTTTAACCATGGCAGACTCTTTTGAGGTGGGGCAGTCTTTTTTAAGTGAACAGGTGGTGTTTGATCTGGTTTTTATTGATCTGAACCTGCCAGATGGTAATGGTTTGGAATTATTAAAACTTTTTCGAACACAAGCCCCGCAAATGCCTTGTGTGATGATGTCGGCCCACTGTGATCCTGAAGTGGTCTCCACCGCACTTGCGCAAGGTGCGAGTGGCTTTATTTCTAAATCCGATCCTTCCGTTGTGACGCTTAAGGCCATTGAATTGGTATTATCAGGGGGGATTTACATTCCCAAAGAGGCCATGCCAAATCGCGTCGAAAAGGGGAGGGCTGGCGTATCTGAAACAACTGCGAACATACTCACGCCTAAACAGCAGCAAATTTTAGCCTGCTTAGCGAAAGGAAACAGCAATAAACAAATTGCACAAGCCGTCTGCTTAAGTGAGGGCACGGTGCGAAACTATCTAAGTGCGATTTTTGAAATATTAGAAGTAAAAAACCGTGCAGAAGCCGTTTCGGTCGCTCGTTCAAAAGGGTTGCTTAATCCTTGGTCCTAGTTATTGTTTCTTAATGGTCAGTGGAACGCCTTTATTTCCTGCATAAAACACAATCAATTTAACGGGTTGATTCCCTTTATTGATGCCATAATGCCACTGGTTGACCAGTTCAATGATGGTGTCGCCCTGTTTGAGATTGAGGGTTTGTTGCTGCGGGCCGACCACTGTGAGCTCACCTTGTAAAACAAAGCCTGCATTGATGACAGGGTGTTTGTGTAATGGCAGTTTGGTTTTGGGCGGAATGGTAATCTGCAGCACAGTGACTTCAGGGGTGCCTTGTCCATAATGGGGAAGAGGGGTCTGGTTCCAACTTTGTGAGGTTTTTGCCAACTCGTTGACTTGAATGGTTTCGTCCGCTTTAGCAGTCAAGGCGATGAGTAGGCTGAATAAAATAAGAAAAAAGGTTTTCATCGGTTGCACCTTAGCCCTGCAAATACAGGGCTCTTGATAGGGTTTTAAAACATCCAGCGACTGCTTGCCCAAAAGTGGATAAAATCTTCAAATCCACCTGCTTCCGCAATGGAGGCAATCAGTAGGCTTGATGTGATGATAATGGCGGTCAGTAGTTTATGTTTTTTCATGCTAGGCTCCTTTGTGGGTTATAGTTCGGGAATATCACTCACATCCTGACTGAAGTTGACCTTTTCGACGAGCCATTGATTGTGTGGTTTGTAGAAGTAAAACTCCCAAACAGTCAGACCATTTTCTGACTTCAGCAAGTAGTCATATCTTTGAACGGATTTGCCGTATTGCTTACTGGCAAGCTGCTCATAACCTAAAAGTTTGCCATTGAGCGGCAGTAAAGTTTCGGTTTGCTTTTTAAGCTCAAATACCCCTTGTGGAAACTTTTTGGGGATATCGGAATCTTTAAGCAACGCGTCGTAAGCCGAGATGATTTTGCCTGCCATCAGTCCAGATAAAAAGGTCTCAACTTTCTGTTTTGGAGAGCTGTCTGCGTAGGCACTTTGCATGGAAAGCCCGAATAGGCAGGCAATTATCCAAAAAAAGGTGAAGCATTTTTTTAACATAAGTGTGCTCCTTTTGTTTGAAAGAAAGGTCGCCAAACAAGGGCTAAGTGAGGAAAGCCGTTTTGTTTGGACTGGGTTCTATTGTGTAAAAAATTAGCTGTGGCGGGCAGAGATATTTGTCACTAAAGCGTCATGGATGACAGTGACAAATGTCATGTTGCATTAATTTTCTTTTAAGTTATCCATGTTAGTCTATGTTATATTTAGCACACTTTTTATAAGGTAACTTTTTATGTCAAACTCGCTTGTTTCCTTTCGTGCGCCTCAGGCAAAGCAGTTTTTAGGGCTCTCGCCTTTTTTAAGGATGAGTCTGCTTCAGCAAGATTTATCTCGGGTGGCAGAAGAGATTTTCTTGTTGATGGCTTCAGATCCAGAAAATCCAGAGCTGTTAATGAATGCGGCCATCGTAATGCAAATTTTTGGCCGGGAGGATTTAGGGATTGAGGCACAAAATAGTGCGCTGGCGCAGCAGTCAATTTATTTTATTCCGGCTGTTCGACAGCCAGCCAAAATTAAACTATTGGTGCTTGAAACCCCAGGCAATATTTCTGAAAACACGCCAATAGAGTGCTTGTTAGAAGGATGGGATATTGACCTTATTTTCTATTTTGTAGAGGACAAAGCGATTGATTGGCAGGCGTTGCCTCACTTTGATGCGGTGTATATTGGTATTTGTGATTCTGTGGAGAATCAGAGGGTTTTGCAGCAGTTATCGAAGCAGCTTAAAAGTTGTCCGAAACCTGTTTTTAATTGGCCTCAATCGATTCACAACACAGAGCGCGTTCGGGCTAGCCAGTTATTGCAGAATATTCCAGGTCTATATATGCCGCTCACCCGAGAAATTAATAGAGCCACGCTTGAACAGATTGCAGCTAAGCAGAAAACCTTGAATGAGGTATTTGATTGGGCAACCTACCCCGTTATTTTACGCCCGATCGATTCTCATGGTGGAAAGCAGTTAGAGCGATGCGAGGATGTTTGTGCGGTTGCAGATTATCTCCGTCGGGTTGAGGGTGAGCAGTTTTATCTGTCTAACTTTATTGATTATGCGGACTCATCAGGACTTTATACCAAAATACGGATTGTATTAATTCAGGGCGAGCCTTATGTTTGCCATTTAGCCATTACCACCGATTGGAAGATTCATTATTTAAATGCTGAGATGGAAGGGTCAGAGGAAAAACGCGGTATGGAGTTAGACTTTATGCAGAACTTTGACCGTTTTGTAGAAAAGCACCGAATGGCTTTTAATGGGATTGCTCAAAAAATAGGGTTGGATTATATTGGCATTGACTGTGCAGAGCTGCCGAGTGGTGAGTTGTTGGTGTTTGAGGTGGATCATGCCATGATTGTGCATGGCATGGATAATGAGGCGATTTTTGGTTATAAACCGCCATTTATACAAAAAATTCCAGCGGCATTTCGGCAGATGTTGCTGCAAAGGATAGGTTAGTTGAAAAGTCACTCTTTATTAAATGCCAATGCCCTCAATTTTTCTGGGGGCCCAGGCGCATTGCCAGAATCGGTGTTGCAACAGATTCAGGCGGCTGTGGAGGTTGTGCCAGAGTTAGGCGTGTCCATTTTGGGGGTGAGCCATCGTTCCGAATGGTTCAAAGCGGTGGTTGAGGAGGCCGAGTACAATATCAAGCGACTGTTGAATCTGTCTGATGCGTTCCATGTGCTGTTTTTACAAGGGGGGGCCACCCAGCAGTTTTCAATGATTCCCATGTCTTTTTTAAAGGCGGGGCAAACGGCGGATTACCTTAAAACAGGGTACTGGAGCACAAAATCCATTAAAGAAACCCAATATGAATCACAGTTTAATGTCTTGTGGTCGGGTGAAAATGACGGATTTAATCGCCTTCCAAGTCAACATGAATTGCACTATAACCCCAATGCTACCTATTTCCATTACACCTCGAATGAAACCGTGGAAGGCGTGCAGTTTCAAGAGGTGATGGGATTGGCGTCCGTTCCTAGGATATGTGATATGTCCTCCGATTTTCTCTCCAAGCCGATAGAGGCGCAAAAGTTTGATTTGATCTATGCACATGCACAAAAAAACCTAGGGCCAGCGGGTGTTACCATCGTGGTGATTAAAGATGGGTTTCTACAACGCGCGGATACGACCCTTCCAGGTTTTTTAAACTATCCTGCTCAAGTGGCCGCACACTCGATTTATAACACGCCACCCGTCTTTGCAATCTATGTTGTGCTTCTGGTCACGCGCTGGTTAATTGATGAAGTGGGCGGGTTGGAAGCGATGGCAAGCATCAATCAAAAAAAGGCACAGTTACTCTATGATTATTTGGACAAAAACGCTCATTTTTATCGAGGCTATGCCCAGAAACCCTATCGCTCGATGATGAATATCACCTTTAAACTGCCCAATGCGCACTTAGAAGACCAATTTTTGCAAGCATCGCATCAAGCTGGATTGACAGGCTTAAAGGGGCACCGATCATTAGGCGGGATTCGGGCTTCGCTTTATAATGGCGTGACAGTAGAAGCCGTTGAGTATCTGATTCAATTTATGCAGCACTTCTATGAACGACACAGCGAGCGCGCATGAAAGCGTCTTGCCATTTGAGTCGTCATCTGGCAATGACCTTCATCATCTATCAATAAAGCTTGGGTAATCCCCATCTGTTTAGCCACTTTTTGCCAATGTTTAGGGCCAGCCACAATTAAGGCGGTGGCAGCGGCATCGGCGGTGGTCGCATCGGGGTGAATCACCG
>CAYOOU010000040.1:5242-13606 GCA_964405635.1 uncultured Piscirickettsiaceae bacterium | reverse complement strand
ATAAATCTGATGCGGCAGCCAAGTCGCCAGTTCTGGCCAGAACCAGAGGAGCATAATTACAAAGATTTGAATCAGAATAAAGGGCACCACACCTTTGTAGATGTCGGTGGTTTTAACCGACTTGGGGGCGACGCCTCTTAGATAGAAGAGGGCAAAACCAAAGGGGGGGGTGAGGAAGGCGGTTTGTAGGTTAATGGCAATCATAATGCCCAGCCAGATAGGATCCATGCCGCCCATCAGTAGAATGGGAGCTACCACCGGTAGAATCACATAGGTGATCTCAATAAAGTCGAGGAAGAAGCCGAGCACAAAGATCAGTAGCATCACAATCAGCATAGCTGTGAGCTGTCCACCAGGTAGGTCGGTGAGGAAGCTCTCAATCAACTCATCTCCTCCGAGCCCTCGGAAAACCAGAGAGAAGAAGGCGGCACCAATAAAGATAAAGAAAATCATACTGGTCACGGTTAGGGTCTCTCGCATCACTGCATTGAGGTTGCTTAGCGAGAGTCGCCCTTTGGCTGCAGCCAGCACCATCGCTCCCAAAGCGCCAAGAGAGGCGGATTCGGTGGGCGTGGCATAGCCGCCAAGAATGGAACCGAGCACCAGCAGAATGAGAAGTAGAGGGGGGATCAGGCTTTTAAGAATGCGTCCGCCTATGCCTGGTTGAAGGGTCGCTTGATCAGGGGTAGGGAGCCGCTCAGGTTGGCGAATGGCGGTGATCAGAATATAGGCCATATAGAGCACCACCAGCAGAATCCCCGGGATAATTGCCCCCACAAAGAGGTCGCCAACGGATAGGGTTTCAGGAGAGAAAATGCCTTGGTTGAGTTGGGCTTGCTGATAGGCGTTGGAGAGTACATCACCCAGCAGAATCAGCACAATAGAAGGGGGGATAATCTGACCTAGTGTGCCTGAGGCACAGATGGTGCCGGTAGCGATTTTAGGGTCGTACCCTTGCTTGAGCATGGTGGGCAGCGCCAGCAGTCCCATGGTCACCACGGTTGCCCCGACAATCCCCGTGCTGGCAGCCAGCAGTGCCCCAACGAGAATCACCGAAATGCCTAAGCCGCCTTTAAGCCCACGCATGGCTTCATTCATGGTGGTGAGGAGCTGTTCGGCAATTTTTGACTTTTCCAGCATAATGCCCATAAAGACAAACAGTGGCACGGCGATGAGGGCTTCATTGCCCATAATGCTGTAGATGCGGTTGGGAATGCTATTGAGGAACGCCATGTCGAAAGCGCCCAATTGCACCGCAATGGCGGCAAAAATGAGGGATGCGCCTGACAGGGTCATGGCCACCGGAAAGCCGGTCATTAATGCAGCCAACACCACCACAAAAAGAACCAACGCCAACCACTCCATTAGACAGTGGCCTCCTGCTTATCAATCTCGCTGGGCGCCGTTGCAGCTTTAAGCTTGGTGGCAACTTCAGGCTGGAATAGGGCAAAGCCTTGATAAACCAATTGCCCAAGAATCTGTAGAATCATTAAAACCGGCATGACAATAATCAGGGTTTTCAGTAGGTAAACATAGCCGAGTCCTGAGGCCTCGGTAGAGCGCTCTTGAATGGCCCAGCTAGCGGAGACATAGTCCCAGCCCACCCAGAGAATAAAGCCCATTGTGGGTAGAGCAAAAAAGAGATTGCCCAAAAAGTTAATCCACAACTTTTTTCGCTCTTCGGCATGGGCATAGAACACATCTACCCGCACATGGCGGTCTTGGTTGTAGGTATAGCCAATGCCGAGCATAAAGACAACAGCGTGAAGATAGAGGATGGACTCTTGCAAGGCAATGGAGCCGGTGTTAAAGCCATAGCGCAGAATCACCACCAGTGCCGTAACCAATACCAAAAACAGCGTACCCCAGGCGACAAGGTGTCCCAAGGTGCGCTGCAATCGGTGTTGCCAGAGATAAAATTTGCTCAGAATTTGAATCATTCGGCTATTTTACCTCTAAATTCATATTTTTGCTAAGAAGAGAGCTTTGTATAAAACGAGATTCACTCATACAAAGGTTTTTTAAGATTGGCTTGGCTGGTGACCAAAGTCAGCACAATAGTGGCGTGGCAACAATCCTCTAATAGTTATCGCCATACGTTTTCTCACAAAAAGAGGGAGCGCAGAATCTCTATAATTCGGTGCTTTATGGCTTCTTTAGTGGTATAGACAGAAAATAATGAACAGGGTAATCAGGAAATTAACGCGGCTGCACGAGCCAATCTGATTGATGGAGCGTTAAATGAGATGTTGTGGTTTATTTTGAGTGGGTTGTAGAAAAAAGTGGCTTACAGCCATATAACTGTAAGCCACTATTTGATATGAGAAACGGTTATCGCTTATCTTTGAAGAAGCGCCAGCCGCTAATCATGGTGCTGACCATGCTTTGACGAGACATGATGTCTTCGCGCACGGCAACATAGACATGGGCAATGACAAAGACGGTGATGATCCAGAGGCCAAGACGGTGCCAAGAGTGGACATCTTGACTTTGGCCAAATAGTGGGATCACCCAGCCAAATAAGGTATTCGCCCAGCTACCTGGCCCGGTGCCTTCACCATAGAGGGCAAAGCCGGTAACAATCATCATAATGGAGCCCAATACAAACATAAAGAACATGGCAAACTGTGCCATAGGGTTGTGACCTTCATGTTTGGCAGGCTCTTTTTTCAGAAAGGCGTACCATTTTAGCTCGTCAATAAAGCCTTGCCACCAAGAAGCTTTCCAGATTGGCACATAAAACAGCTCCCGGGCGTGGGCATTGCCCACGATTGCCCAGTAGATGCGCCCTAAAAAGCCGATGGCAAAAATATAGGCTGCAGAAAAGTGCAAGAAGCGAATGGTGCCCATTAGATAATGATCAGAGGCTTCGCCACTCATGGTGGGTAAGGGATTGCCACTCCAGTTGTTTTTGTGCCGTACTCCAAAAAGGGGCTTGAGGCGTGTCCATATCATGTGGTATTGGGTGTTGTTCAATAAAAGATTCTATGGCTTCTTGGCTATTATCGAGCCCTAATTGGGCAAATAGCGTTTCTAAAGTGGGGGCATGTGTTTCTAGCATTTTAATCACCTTTAAATGTGAGGGTTATATTATGGGTTAGGAAAATTGATTTCGATATAAAAATAAAAAAGCGTTGCCAGCCTAAACTGAGCAACGCTTTGTAAAGGAGGGTAATGATGGATAGTGTAAATTACCGCTAGACTTCAACCCATTGCTCTGGGTTTTCAATATAGCTAACTGGCTTGCGGCCACGGCCTGACCAAGTTTGTCCAGTAACGGTATTGCGGTATTTAGGCGCAACAGGTGAAGAAGATTTTCGGCTACTACCACAGAATTGATTAGAATCAATTTCAAAGGCTTTTATTAAGCGTTTAATTACTTCAATCACTTTGGCCTGCTCTTCTGCTCTGGCTTGTTCTAGCTCTTGTTTAAGCTGTAAATATTTAGAGTTGTTAATGTACTCATCTTCAATCAGTTGAATGGCATCTAAGTTAGACATGGCTATTCGTCTCCTTTGTGGTTAAATGTAAATAGTATTTTAATCTATTTTTAGGTATAGAGTAAATAATATTATATATTAAGTCAATAAGTTTAATTTATCAGTGATTAATTGTGCTTATTTAATTTAATGCTTGAGTGAGGCGCAGGGGACGCAGGGTAGGATTTGTTATAATGCAGGCATGCATCAAGATTTATTCTCTTCTTCGGCTTCCTTAGCGTCTCACCCTGCCTGCCAGGTAGCGGTGCCAGGGCCTTTTTTACAGCCTTTGGATTATGTTGTGCCAGCCGACCAGACGCCGCCTGTGGTGGGTGGGCGTGTGTGGGTAAAGGTTCGCAACCGCAAAGTGGTGGGGGTGGTGACAGGATTGGCATCGCCCAGTTATGAACTCAGCAAACTTAAAGCCATTGAGGAGACGCTGGACACCACGCCAATTTTAAGCGGACATCTTTTGCAGCTACTGCAGTGGGCCTCTAGTTATTACCATGAGCCGATTGGCAATGTTATGCAGAGCGCTTTGCCCAAGCGGTTGCGTCAAGGCGAGCCCCCTGAAGTGCCAGGTGTGCCAGCTTGGACGCTGACTCAGAACTGGGAAAAACAGGCCGAGGCAGTTTCCTCCAGGGCCAAAGTGCAGTGGCAACTGATAGAGCTTTTAAAACAGGCGGCACCTCAAACTGCTGAGCAACTGAATCGGCAGCTCAATAACTGGCGGACCCCTTTAAAACGCCTGCAAACTTTGGGCGTTGTGATTGAAAAAACGCAAACCTGTGCTAAAACTCCCAGTCCTGCCCAGCAAAATTCCCCTTTTGGACATCAAAAACACACTTTAAACCCTGAACAACAAGCGGCGGTGAATACCGTCTTAGCATCTCAAGGATTTGTAGCCTATTTATTAAAAGGGGTGACTGGCAGTGGTAAAACTGAAACCTATTTAGGCATGATTGAGCAGGTGTTGGCTCAGGGCAAGCAGGCTCTGGTGTTGATTCCCGAGATTGGATTGACCCCGCAAACCGTATCAAGGTTTGAAGCTTTTTTACAGCAGCCAGTGGCGGTGATGCACTCTGGGCTCAGTGACAGAGAGCGGCACTGTGCTTGGCATCAAGTTCGCACTGGGCAGGTCAAGGTGTTGCTCGGTACCCGTTCCGCGCTTTTTACGCCTTTTCAGAATTTGGGCATCTGTATTCTGGACGAGGAACACGACCTCTCGTTTAAACAGCAGGATGGCTTCCGCTATTCCGCTCGGGATTGTTTGGTGCGACGGGCGCAGTTGGCACAGGTGCCGGTGGTATTGGGTTCTGCCACGCCTTCTTTTGAAAGCTTGCACAATGTAAAAGTGGGGCGTTATCACTTGCTTACCCTCACGCAGCGCGCCGCCAATGCACAAATGCCCAGTATGAAACTGCTGGATGTACGGGGAGAGCGAATTCATGAAGGCGTTTCCAATGCCTTAAAACAGGCGGTTCATCGGCATTTGCAAGCGGGAAATCAAGTATTGCTGTTTCTCAATCGCCGCGGCTATGCGCCCATATTGATGTGTGACGACTGTGGCTGGCAGGCAGCGTGTCCTAATTGTCAGCACAATATGACCTTTCACCAAGGGGTGAATGAATGTCGTTGCCACCACTGCGGTCACCAAGTGGCTGCCCCCACCCACTGCCCCAGTTGTGACAGCACTGCCTTTGTGCATGTGGGGCAGGGCACAGAACGCATAGAGCATGCCCTGCAAGTGGACTTTCCCGAGGCCAACATTTTGAGAATTGACCGAGACACCACCCGCAATAAAGGACAGATGGCGGCGATGACGGAGCAGGCTGCCAAAGGCGAGGCGGATATTCTCATTGGTACGCAGATGTTGGCTAAAGGGCATCACTTCCCCAAGGTCACTTTGGTAGGGGTGCTGGACATTGACCAAGGGTTGTTTAGTGCGGACTTTCGCTCTCCAGAAAGAATGGGGCAGCTGCTGGTGCAGGTAGCGGGGCGAGCAGGGCGGGCAGATTTGCCGGGAGAGGTATTGATACAGAGTCGCCAGCCTGAACATCCACTGTTGCGGCAGCTGATTGAGCAGGGCTATGATGCCTTCTCTGAAACCGGCTTGCAGCAGCGACAAGAGGCGGATTTGCCCCCTTATGCTTATCAGATTTTGCTGCGAGCGGAATCGGTCAATCCGCAAGATGCCTTTACTTTTTTAAACTTTGTGAAACAGCAGTTAA
Source organism: uncultured Piscirickettsiaceae bacterium (assembly GCA_964405635.1). Taxonomy (GTDB): domain Bacteria; phylum Pseudomonadota; class Gammaproteobacteria; order Thiomicrospirales; family Thiomicrospiraceae; genus JALUXI01. The sequence continues at coordinate 7,896 of CAYOOU010000040.1, read as the reverse complement.
ACCTTGTTAAAATGCCGAAGTTGGCGGAAAAAGATTATGTAGAAGTCCTAGGGCCTGTCACGGCACCGATGGTGCGTCGACAAGGGCGTTATCGCTATCAATTGCTGTTGCAAGCCAGTCAGCGGAGCCTATTGCAAGGCTGGTTTGTAGCCATTGAACCCCTGCTCTACCAGAAGCCCGCTACAGAACTCAGCCGTAAGGTTCGCTGGAGTATTGATGTAGACCCATTAGAGATGCTGTAAAGGTCTCAAAATAACTTATTTAGGAAGGTACTATGCTTCATTTATTGGTCCAACTGTTTAAAGCCCTCAATGCCAATACTGCTCCTGGTCAGTTAGCGCTCTCTTTTGTGTTGGGCATGATTGTAGGGCTTACTCCTTTCTGGTCTTTGCATACCGTGTTTATTATTGGGTTAATTCTACTGTTGCGAATCAATCTAACAGCGGTTTTCGTCGCTTGGGGATTTTTCACGGGCGTGTCCTATCTGCTGGATCCACTGTTTGACCAAGTGGGTAACTGGGTACTGCATCTGCCGGCGCTACAACCACTGTTTACTGATTGGTACAACAACGCCTTCTGGCGATTGATGCACTTTAACTACACCATTGTTATGGGCAGTTGGGTGGTTTCGATGGCCTTGGCGCCGCTGGTCTTTGGGGTGTTTTTAAAGTTGATTCGTCTCTATCGCCACCGGTTTTTAACTTGGGTGAATAAATTTAAAATTGTCAAAATGCTCAAAGCCGCAGACACCGCCACCCAGTTTGGAGGGCATTCGCTATGAGTACCGAGCTGAATAACAAGTCAAAACAACAAAAAACCGGTTGGATTCGCTGGTCTGGCGTGGCAGGACTGGGAATTTTGGGCATTTCTGGCTTTGCTTTGAGTTATATTGAAGCGCAAAGCTGGGTGAAACAGCAGTTGGAGCAGCAAGCCTCTGAAGCTTGGGGCGCTAAGGTTGAGGTGGGCAAGGTCAATTTTACCCTTGCCCCGTTGGGTGTGGAGATTCAGCATCTGGCCATAACAGACCCTGACAAACCGATGGAAAATCTGCTGGTGCTGGATCGGTTAAAGGGGGATTTAAGTCTTTATCATCTGGTGGTGGGCAGAACCGTCATCAATCATGCAGTGATTCAAGGCTTAGCATTGCATCAGCCTCGAAAAATCAGCGGTGCCTTGCCAAAGAAAAAAGCCGAAGTCTCTCAAAGCGCTTCGAAGAAAGTGCAACAAAAACAGCCACAAAAGTCGTCTATGGATCCTCTTAAAGCGCTCAATGCCGCAGTCCCCAGCCCTGAAACACTGTTAAAAAAAGAGCCCCTACTGACTCAGCAACGCTCAGAACAGGTACAGCAAGCGGTCGCAGAACTAGAGCAAACTTGGCAACAGCTGCAACAAAGCCTCCCCAATGAGGCCAAACTGAAAGATTACCAGCGGCAATTTCAGGCACTGACTGAAGAGGTGCCCAAAGATATTGTCGCCATTCAAAAGCGGCAGTTGCAGTTTGAGTTGCTAAAGAAGCAGATTGAGCACGATAAGCAAAAAATGCAACAAGGCAAGCAGCAGTTACAGCAGCAGTTGGCAAAGTTGCAAAAGGATATTGACCTGCTGAAGCAAGCACCCGCAGAGGACTTTCATCGTTTGCAGGCCAAGTACAGCCTGGATGATAAAGGCCTTTCTAACTTAACCGCCTTGCTATTTGGCCCCAAGGTGCAGGGGTGGCTACAAACCGCTCAACAGGCTTATGAAAAAGCCCAGCCCGTGATTGAATATTTTAAATCCACTGAAGCTGAAAAAGCGGAAGCAGAAAAACAGCGGCAGCGGAGTTTAGGGCGAGAAGTTCGGTTTACCGAGTATGACCCTGAGCCGAGTTTTATCGTGCATAAAGCCCTGCTTTCTACAGAACTTGGTGATGCTAAGTGGATGCTTCAGCTCAAAGATTTAAACTTTGAACATTCGCTATATGGCAAACCGACGACCTTTAAAAGCTTGTACCAACCTGAACAACAGCCCACGCCACTGACTGCTGCGGCAATGGTCAACCATGTGATGCCGCAACAACCTTTGGATAAGATGAGCGCCGAGTGGAAACAGTATCAGGTGCGGGATTGGGTACTGCTCAAAGATGACCGTATGACCATTAAAATTCCCAAGGCGGAAGCGAAATTTAATGCCGAAGGTCGTTTGCTGTTAAATGAGAAAACGGGCAAGCTGGATCAGATGATCAGCAACTTTACCATTGCCTATCGTCAGGTTCAGTTTGATTTAAATGCCTCAAAAGCCAAAGAGGTGATAGAATATCTCGCCCCAGGGTTTGCCAAGGTGCATCAGTTTGATGTCAAGGGCAAGGTAAAAGGCACCATTTGGGCGCCTAAAGTCGAGATTAGCTCCGATTTAGACCGCCACCTATCAAAGGCGTTTAATCAAGAGCTAGAAAAACGCATTCAAGTCGCCAAGGCTGAGCTCAAAGCCCAGCTTCAACAGCAAGCACAGGCACAACTCAAGCCAGTCGAGACCCAACTTCAAGCCTATCTGGGCAAAGAGGTCAAGCTGGATGGTGATATTGCACAACTGCAAAAAGTGCTGGAGTCCAAGTTTAATGAGCGGCTAGAGCAGGAAAAGCAGCGGCTGATAAATGAAGCCAAACGAAAAGTGCAAGC
>CAYOOU010000040.1:1827-5142 GCA_964405635.1 uncultured Piscirickettsiaceae bacterium | reverse complement strand
CAATTAGAAGCCGAAAAACGCAAAGTTCAGCAACAGGCCGAAGCCAAAAAACGGGCACTCCAACAGAAATTGGAAGCTGAGAAAAAACGCCAGCAGAAAGCGTTAGAGGATCAACTGCAGCAGAAGTTGAAAGGGTTAATTAAATTTTAATGAGGAAGAAAATGAGTCTCTATGCAGTAGAAAAAATGCCAGAGGTGCCCAGAGCGGATATGAATGCCACCCATCAAGAGGAGGTTGCCTTGGTCAATGAGATGGGTGAGGCGATTGAAGCGGTGTTAGGTGGGGCAGACAATGCTCAGTTGCTGGAACTGTTACAGCAGTGGATTGAGCATACCCAAGCCCATTTTGAAAATGAGCATCGCATTATGGAGGAGACAGGTTTTCCCGCTTATTCGGTGCATCGTGGCGAGCATGAGCGGGTATTAGACGAAGTAAAAAAGGTGGTATCAGACTATCAAGGCAGTGGCGACATCGCCCCATTAAAAACCTATCTATTTGAAGTCTGGCCGGCTTGGTTTGACAACCATGTTAACACCATGGACTTCGCCACCGCCCACTTTGCCCAAATGGCAGAGAGTGGACAGAAGCCGTTTTAGTTATAGCCTAGTTTGAACAGCTGTAAGCCGCCAAATTTGGCGGCTTTTTATTGGACTAAGCTATTTAGAAAAGAAGTCAAACTTCGATTTCACATAACAGTGTTCAGGAATTTTGTGGGCAATTTGAGCGTGTAGCTCTGGGAGCTTGGCCCAGTGAACCCCTTGTTTGTAGTGGTGAGCGGTATGATAGCCGAGGTTGCCAGTGAGAAAGTTGTACCAAGGGGTGAGGATATTGTGGCTGGCAGCAAACTGGTCGCTGGTGTCTAGCCCCACATGGTGATTGTAGGTGGCGGCAGAGGTGTAGAGCAGGCTGACCACCATCGGTAGGATAAAGAGAAACAAGGCTGCCGCAGGGTGATACCAAGTCAGCACACCAAGTATCACAAAGGTGAGGCTGGTGTAGAGCACAAATTCTTTTTGTAATTTCGGGAATTTTTTGCCAACCCTAAAGCCTCTAGGATAAGCGGTAAGTGCGACATTCAGCGTATATTCCAGCCGTCCCATCGACTCACCATTTTTGCGTTTCCAACGACTTTCGTCTTTTTCTTGATCCAAAAAATTCCGATGATGTCCCAAATTGTGGTGCAACACCCAAAGGTTGGTGGTCACTCCTGTGCAAAGCATAAAAGAACTCTAACACTCGATTGAGCCACTTAGGCTTAAACACATGGCAGTGCTGGTGATGATGGTTCCAAGCAGAAATCACACCCTTAGGGATAATCATCAGCAACCAAAAGCCACTTAAAAGCCAAAGACTGTCTAGGGTAAAGTAAAGATAGAAATCTAGGGCACTTAGGGCAAGGATAATGAGAACGGGAATGCGGTCGGCTGAGTATTTAAATAGTTTCAAGGTATTATCAGAAGTTGAGTAAAACACAGTATTTTAGCGAGATGTTTTCTGATATGCCAAGTTTTTTAATGGATATTTTTTGATTCCCATTTCCTATTTTTTGCGAGCCTGCTGCATAAACTCATCAAGGGTGATTTTATGTACACCGGATTTATCGCGGTTGGGGCCTTTGATGATTTCGGGTGCAGCCCAAGCATGGCCGTGCACCACTTCATAGGTGGCGGGGATGCGTCCATTTTGCTCAAATTGTTGGTAGGCTTCGAGCATTTGGGTGAATTTTTGCTTGCCCATAAGGCCTTTTTGTCGACTACGGTTGGCACTGGTGGCGCCAATGGCTTTAAGGTCTTTGAGTACTTGAATTGGTTTTTCGTAGGTGAGGGTAAAGTGTTCTACATCCATCACCGGTTGTCCAAAGCCTGCGCGAATGAGCGCATCGCCAATATCGTGCATGTCGATAAAGGTGTTCACATGTTGGCTCGGATCACTGTCAGGATCGGCTTGCTGCCAAGCGGCTCTGAGCTCTTTGAGGGTGTCAGGGCCAAAGGTGGTGAAAACTATCAGCCCTTCAGGTCGTACAATGCGGCGAAACTCCTGAAACACCGCATCTAAATCTTCACACCACTGGAGCATAAGATTACTCACCAGCAAGTCCACGCTGCCATCCGCAAAGGGCAATTGGTAGGCATCTGCATTCACTAGGTGGGCAGGGCACTTTGTCCAATTCAGGCTTTCGCAGAGTGCCGCAGGTAGCCAGCCGTGTTTGGGGCGTTGCAGGTTTTGTTGGGCCTGCTGGAGCATGGGGTAGGCCAAATCCACGGCAAACACTTCCGCTTTGGGGTAGCGGTTGAGGAGTTTGGCAGTAAGAATCCCCGTGCCAGCTCCCATATCCACAATTTTTTTGGGTTGTAGGGTGACCAGGTCTAACCGTTCATCTAAGTGCTCCGCTACTGCACGCTGCAGCACCGCCGCCTCATCATAGGAGGGGGCGGCAGCGGCAAAGTGTTGGCGAATGTGTTGGCGATTAAAGGGGGTCATCAGTTTCTTTGTCCAGTTTATCGTAAGGTTCAGGTTCTGTATTGGGTACTTTATTTAACACTTCTAAAAAAGTACTGACATCCCCTTTCTGGGCTCTTTCTTTTAAATAGGTTTCTGTCATGAGAGCAGACATTTTTTCACCGACTGCAGAGGTGATGAGTTGATTAATAGAAACCCCTTCTTGTTTAGCGAGTTGGCGAATCTGTTCATGGAGAGAGTCAGGTAATCGAATGCTTAATGTGCTCATTACAAGGGCTCCTTTAGTCGTTGCAGAAAAGTTTGAGGCGAGATCACTTCAACGCCAAATGTTTCTGTGCCTTTAAAATCTTTGAGATTATGGGTGATGATGCAGCTGTGGGATTCCACTGCTAGCTCTAAAATTAGATCATCTTTAGGATCTTTTAAATAGGGGCGCCATAGATAAAAAATTTTTCTTATTTTAGATTGATATAAAAAGTAGTTTAAAAACGCATCAATATCCGAACGGTTCAGATGTGGTAGAAGGTGAGGGCGCTTTAAGACCGATTCATACTCTGCAAATAGAGGAACAGAAATATTGGGTGTATATTGATTTTCTGTTAGCAATTGGAGCAACCGATGAGAGGCTCCCTGATTAGAGCGGAGTGCAGAGACGAGTATATTGGTATCTAAAACAACATTCACAAGCTTCTACCATCTGTTTAGTTATGGTATTAAATATGATACCAAAATTTTTTTGGGAATGGTATGGTTTATCAGCTTCCTTTAAGGTGACTTAGGTGCTGTTTTTGAGTAGGGTGCGTAGTGCCTTTTCGGTCTCTTTCGGATGGGAGAAAAAAGGCATGTGCCCAGCCC
>CAYOOU010000040.1:0-1727 GCA_964405635.1 uncultured Piscirickettsiaceae bacterium | reverse complement strand
CGTAGTGCCTTTTCGGTCTCTTTCGGATGGGAGAAAAAAGGCATGTGCCCAGCCCCAGCAATGACTTGAACGGGATGTTGTGGAATGAAACTTTCGTTGAGCTGAAGCGGGATAAGCGGGTCTTTTTCCCCAAAAATCCATCCCATTGGTGGGATTTTTGGGGGCAGGACTGGGGATTCTGGCAAAAAAGCGGGATTTTTTATGATTTCTCGGTTGTCTAAATCTTTAAGAATATAAAGCCCTTGTAACAGCCCCGTTAGGCTGGGCAGTGAGCGGTTTTGCATTTGGCTTTGTAGGGCTTTCATCCACTTTCTTGCCTCATCAGAGCCTTGAAATTGCAGTCGCCAAAACTGTTTCAGCACCGCGCCATACTCAATGCCTACGGCATGAATAAAGTCTTTCATCAAGGCGGGGCTGACGGCAAAAGGCCAGTTTTCGGTTTGCACAAACTTAGGCGTGCTGGCTAGGTTGGTGAGGCTTAAAATCCGTTGAGGCTGTTCGACGGCCAACCGTTGAGAGAGCAAGCCGCCCAGAGACCAGCCGACCAGATGGGTCTGCTCTGGCAGGACTTGCAAAATGGCATCCGTCCAGTGTTGAGCGATTTCGACCCCCTCTTTGGTTTCCAATGGCAGAGCGGGGCTTTGCCCAAAGCCTGGCAGGTCGATGAGGTGTACCTGATAGGTATCGCAGAAAGCCTCAGCAAAAGGCAACCAAACACTGCTGTCAGAAGCCCAGCCGTGAATAAAGGTGAGGGCAGGTAGATTGGAGTGGGGGTTGAGGATGTATGTGTGAGCAGAGGTCATAGTTTTTTGATCACTGAAAGGTTGATGGTGTATTAGTGCTGTATTTTATCAGTGTTGACATGCTGGGTGAGAGTTTGCGCTGATTTGACTAGATGTGGAGGTGATTTATAATGACCACATTTATTGTACAGACTAATAGTCATTGTATTTGTATGCTTTTGGTGCGTTTCATTGCTGTGGTAATGATTTTGATATTTGATAGATGAGGTAGCGTAATGAAGAAGTGGGTTAGTACTGTGGAGGCGATGCTGTTATTGAGTGTAAGTTTTTCAGTATTCGCTAAGCTTCCTGATTCGATATGTGAAAACTATAAAAAAACCGCTTATGATCGGTATAAACGACTGGTTGAACAACATCTTTGTGGCAATGTCCCCCCCCTTCACCTGTTAAGCATGAAGGGTGGTCGGCATCTAAACAATTAGAACAAGACCGCTTAAAAAAAGCAGAGCAGGAAAAGAAAAGACAGCTAAAACACCAAGAGCGTTTGAAAAGGTGGGAGAAGGCAGAGAGTGACAAACAAATATGTGAGCTAGAAGGCGGTAAGGTTAGAAGGCTAACGGCAAATATATGGGATTGTATGCGTAATGGCCGTGTAGATGGACTTTTAACGAGAGAGATCCATCGTTACTGGGTGAACCGTGTCAAACAAGAGCGTGCTCATGAATTTGCAGAAATTGAGCGTATAGAAAAGCAAAATCATCAGCTCAGCGAACAAGAGCGCCAAGCATTGGTGCATAAAAAAACGGGGTTGATGGTGTTTAATCAAAACACCGTTTCAGGGTGGGAGCAGGCGCGCGAGTTTTGTCTGGCAAAAGGGATGGACCTTCCCGATAGTAAAAGTCTTAAACAGCATTCAAAGTATCTATTAGGCTTGTATAAAAATCCCCTTTTTTCTGAGTATTCTTTTTCAGCTTTTGTGAGCGA
>CAYOOU010000039.1:0-13673 GCA_964405635.1 uncultured Piscirickettsiaceae bacterium | reverse complement strand
TTTCTTTTATCATTCTTACCTTACCCCTTAAAACACCCTTTCAATCAAGCATTTTAGATGCTTTTTTTCATCCTTCTACCCAAATCCTCAGATAGAAATCGGCAAAGGGTGGTGCGATTTGCCGATTTCTATCTGAGGATTTGGGTTCTATATCTTTTTTTACCTTTTTTAGTCTACAAGTACGAGCTTTTGGGGTTCTGCTGGTTCCTAAGATTTTACGAACCAACAAACTGCTTTATACTTTGGAGTTTTGACTGACGAGAGTAACGGAAGAGGTCAGTCAAATATTGCCTGTACTTGAGTAACGATATTGAAAAAAAAGAGCCAATAAGTATAATACATACAAGTATGGTATGTATTTAAAGGTGGTGTATATGTCTAGGGTTTTGATTAGAAAAAATTTTAAATTCGAGAAGGAGTTGGTAGATAAAGTTGCAACTATCTTACAAGGTAGAAACAAAAACTTTACCCAAGCACTCTCAACCTATTTCCAAGCAATTATCAAAGATCCTAGTTTATTAGATACGCTCGAAAAAAAAGCGAAACAGAGAACGGGAGGGTTTATTGGTATCTTGGATGGAAAAATCGGTGATATTGATGTCAAAGAAATAAAGAGAGAGAAAAGTGAGAATATTTCTTGATGGTAATATCTGCCTTGATTTGTTGGATACCAGCAGACCAACATCCAACAAAACGGTTGCATGGTATTTGAAATACAAGGATAGAGAGGACTTTGATTTTTACTTCTCTAGCGACTTCATAACCACTCTGTTTTACATTCTTACTCAAAGGCAAAAACTGGGATCAAAACAAGCTATCAATGCAATTGATTTGCTTTCCTCTGAAATCACTCCAATTTACCCTACACACGAGGACTTTTTGAATGCAAAAACTGATTTTCAAGAGGGCGTGATGGATGATTTTGAGGATCTGTTTATACTCAACAGTGCAAACAGAGTGTCTTGCGAAAGGTTTATCACGAATGATAAGGGTATTTTGGAACTATCGTCTTTCAGGAATATCACCATAGTTTCCACCAATTCCACCGTAAATTAAAAAAACCACACAAAAGAGCGGGCTGCTGAAACTCCAATCGTTCACTCCGATATGCGGTCCGCTGATAGCCCCAACTTACTCAATAGAATCTTCACAGTCAGTTACTCTAATATTGATAAGCAAAGAGAGAAGTCTCAAAAAGATTTTGAGATTCTTCAAAAGGTGGGTTGACGAAAGCAAAACACCTTGTATAATACGCTCCTGTTCTTGATTACAAAGTTTCATTTAGATTTTCTAATCTTTTGTGGGTCGTTAGCTCAGCTGGTAGAGCAGTTGGCTTTTAACCAATTGGTCGCGCGTTCGAATCGCGCACGACCCACCATTCCTTTTCTAAATAGACGATTCCCCTATGCAAAAATTTCCTGGTCAGGCGATGTCTCTAGGCAGTGTCATGATTGGCATTGAAGGGTTAAGCCTTACAGATCAAGATCGTAAACGCCTGTTGCACCCTTTGGTAGCGGGAGTCATTCTATTTGCACGGAATTTTGAATCTCCAGAACAGCTACAAGCACTTACCTCAGAAATACATGCTTTGCGTCATCCTAAGCTACTGATTGGGGTAGACCATGAAGGGGGGCGAGTTCAGCGCTTTAAGCAAGGGTTTACCCATCTACCGCCCGCTCGTACTTTAGGACAAAAGTTTGATGAAAATGCCAAGCATGGGTTGATTTTAGCTGAACAGATGGGGTGGCTTTTGGCCACTGAGCTTTTGAGTGTGGGAGTGGATTTTAGCTTTACGCCTGTGCTGGATTTAGATTATGGGTGTAGCAGTGTGATTGGCGATAGGGCTTTGCATGCTGATCCACAAGTGGTGGCTAAGCTGGGGTTTGCTTTAATGAAAGGCATGCGTCAAGCGGGAATGCCCGCTGTGGCTAAGCACTTCCCAGGTCATGGCTATATTCAAGCAGATACTCACTTTGAAGTTGCCGTGGACCAAAGGCCTCTTGAGCAACTGTGGCAGTGGGACTTGCAACCTTTTTTGACATTTTTTGAGAATGGAGGAGAGGCGGTGATGCCGGCTCATGTGGTTTATCCTCAGGTGGACGATCTGCCAGCAGACTTTTCGCCTCGTTGGTTGCAACAAATTCTGCGTCAGCGATGCCATTTTGATGGGTGTATCGTGAGTGATGATTTGGGCATGGCTGCAGCCAAAACTATTGGCAGTGCGTCAGAGCGAACATTGCGAGCTTTACAGGCTGGCTGTGATTTGGTGCTGCTCTGTAATGAGTTTGAAGAGATAGATCAGGCATTACAGGAAGTGAACTTTCATGCAGACCCTCTGTCTCATGCCCGATTAATTCGTATGCACGGCCATGCTCAAATTCCCTATGCTAAACTTTTCTATCACCCTTTGTGGCAGGCAGCCCATCAAAAAATTACTGCTTTGGCAGCCAAAACCGAACAGCAGGAGTTGCTTTAATGCAGAAAGAATCTGTTGAACCATTGGCATTTTTAGCGCCCGTATTAGACTTTATAGGCCAAATCTGGGGCTTTTTGGTTGGTCTATTTGGCGGTCAAGTTTGGCTACTGTTAGTGGCTACCATTCTTACGGTGACGCTGTTTATAGATCTTTTGGTTCGTTGGTTTATTCATAAGGTACATCAGAAGCTAGCGTCCAAGCAGTTTATGGTCTGGGATGCTTTTGTGGTGGCGGCCAAAGGCCCCATGAATTTTGTTATTTGGATTACGGGGCTGACTTTGGCAGTGACGACTTTAATGCTGCAGTTTCAGCTGTGGGTTGAGCGTATTCCATTTGTTCAAAATACGAAGTCCACAATATTGATCTTGGCTATTGGCTGGTATGCCATTCGTGTGGCAGGGCGGTTGGAGCGAGAGTTAAAGCTAGTCGCTAAAGAGAATCCTCGTTTTGATGAAGCAACGGTGGAGGCACTCTCCAAGCTGATTAAATTAGTGGCTTTTACCATAACGGGCATAATAGTGCTCAGTGCTTGGGGTGTGAATCCTGCTGGATTGTTAGCCTTTGGAGGGGTGAGTGGAATTGCCGTCGGTTTTGCTGCTAAGGATCTTTTGGGTAATGTATTTGGTGGACTGGTGCTCTACCTAGATAAGCCTTTTGTAGTGGGGGATTGGATTCGCTCTCCAGACCGAGAAATTGAAGGTACAGTCGAAAAAATAGGTTGGCGAATGACAGTGGTGCGCACCTTTGATAAACGACCGCTCTATATTCCTAATGGGATATTTTCAAATATCACTATTGAAAACCCTTCTCGCATGACCAACCGGCGAATTAAAGAGGTGCTGGGCGTGCGGTATTGTGATGTGAATAAAATGGCTCAAATTACGGCGGATATTCGTCAAATGTTGCGAAAGCATCCAGATATTGACCAGAGGCAGACCATTATCGTGAATTTTTTAGAGTTTTCGGAATCCTCTTTGAACTTCTTACTCTATACCTTTACCAAAACCACCGACTGGGTGACTTATCATCAGATTAAAGAGAATATTTTGCTAGAAATTAATCAAATTATAGAGTCTCATCAAGCGGAAATGGCCTTCCCAACCCGTACGCTTTATATTGAAGATCAGGTAAATTTAGCAATGAATGAAGGTCAGAGCACTTCAGTAGCTGGTCAGCCTAAATAATGGTGACTTCTGGTTCAAGGTAGATGCCAAATTTTTGGTTTACATCTTCTTGAATTAGATGAGCTAATTCTAAAACCTCTTCTCCCGTCGCAGATCCTAGGTTGATAAGCACCAGGGCGTGCTTATCAGAGACGGCGGCTTGTCCATGCTTTTTCCCTTTCCAACCGGCTTGCTCGATGAGCCAACCCGCAGAGATCTTATAGGTGTCATCCAGTAGGCGGTGATGCGGCATCTGTGGAAACTTTTGAATTAGGGATTCAAAATAGTCTGCCGAGACCACAGGGTTTTTAAAAAAGCTGCCGGCATTACCAAAGACTTCGGGATCCGGTAGCCGTTGTCGGCGGATATTGACCACGGCGTCGAAAATCTTTTTCGGCGTTAGCTTCTCTTTGAGAATCTCTTTCAGAGCTTCATGCAAGGGTTCATAGGTGAGGTCAGGGTGACCATATTGAAGTTTTTTTAGCTTAAAGGTGACTCTATGCACCAGTAACTGATTGTTAAACTCTTGTTTAAAAATACTGGTGCGATAACCAAATTGACAGTCCGCATTGCGAAACTCGAGTCTCTCGCCAGTCATTAAATTTAAGGTTTGCACTCGGGTAATGGTGTCCCGTGCCTCAGCACCATAGGCGCCAATATTTTGTACAGGGGCAGCGCCCACCGTGCCCGGAATCAGCGCTAGGTTTTCCAGTCCCCAGTATCCTTTTTCAACGGTATAGGTCACAAACTCATGCCAAGGCATGCCCGCCCCTGCAGAGAGCCAAATACTCTCTTTGTCCTCTTTCATCACTCGAATTTTGCGGTAGCCACACCGAACGGTGACGCCTTGAATATCATGGGTAAAAAGTACATTGCTACCACTTCCCAATATAAACCAAGGCAGAGAGGCCAGTTTTATATCGGAACGAAGGGAAGGAATATCACTCTGTTTACTGATCTCAATTAGATATTGAGTTTTGGCATCAATATGAAAGGTGTTATAAGGTCTGAGGGATTGGTTAGCCTGAATGTGCATAATTGTTTGCTATAATGTGACGATAATCAAAATATTATAGAGGAAAAACCCATGGCGAAACTAAAACTTTCTACTCAGTCCTGGTCATCTCAAACAGCTTTTATACTCGCTGCTGTTGGCTCTGCTGTAGGTTTGGGAAATATTTGGAAATTCCCATACATTACAGGTGAAAATGGCGGTGGCGCTTTTGTATTGGTTTATTTGGCGTGTGTTTTAGCCATTGGTATTCCCGTGTTGATTTCAGAAATTGCACTTGGACGCATGGGAAAGGCAAATCCCGTACAAGCAATGGCAAACTTAGCCAAGGAGAATGGTGCTTCTAAGTATTGGGCACTGTTAGGCGTTAATGGCGTGATTGCCGGGATTTTAATTCTCTCCTTTTATACGGTGATCGCCGGTTGGGCACTGGCCTATCTCTTTGAAAGCGTCATGGGGCAGTTTAATGGCATTTCTGCACCAGAGGTGCAAGCGCATTTTTCGGGCCTGCTGGCCAGTCCAGGACAACTGATTTTTTGGCACTCTTTGGTGATTCTTTACACTATTATTACGGTCGCACGTGGGGTGAAAAGCGGTTTAGAAAAGGCGATTAATTTTATGATGCCTGGCCTCTTTTTAATTCTTCTGGTGTTGATTGGTTATGCCGCCACTACATCGGGCTTTTCCAAAAGTTTGCAGTTTTTATTTGACCCCGATTTCTCTAAACTTACTTGGCAATCGGTATTGATTGCCATGGGACATGCCTTTTTTACTTTGAGTATCGGTATGGGCACTATGATGGTTTATGGCTCCTATATGAAGCGTGACTACTCTATTGTGAAGGCGGGGGTTTGGGTGGCCATAATGGATACTTTAGTGGCTTTGTTGGCCGGGGTGGTGGTATTTTCTATTGTATTTTCTAATGGTTTGGAGCCCAGTGCAGGTCCAGGACTCCTGTTCCAAACTTTGCCAGTGGCTTTTGGGCAGATGACAGGTGGTTGGGTGTTTGGTTCTTTGTTCTTTTTATTAGTAGTGATGGCGGCTTTGAGTTCAGCCATTTCATTAATTGAGCCTGCAGTGAGTTGGGCGGAGCAGAACTGGGGCGTGAGCCGTGTTAAAGCGGCTTGGCTGTTAGGAGGAGTTTGCTGGCTATTGGGGTTAGGAACCGTGCTCTCATTTAATGATTGGAAAGATTTACACCTTTTGGGCGAACGGAACTTCTTTGATACGCTAGACTTTATCACTGCCAATATTATGCTACCGCTAGGTGGATTGATGATGGCCATCTTTATGGGGTGGACGCTCACAGCGGATAAACGCAATGCCCATCTGCACCTGTCACCAACCTGGTTGAAATGGTTTACCTTTGACCTTCGCTATATCGCTTCGGTGGCAGTGATTATTGTATTTGCCTCAAATTTGGTGGAAGGGCAGCATATTTGGCTACTGGCGGGGCTCTCTTTTGTGCTCTATTTATTCTATGTGTGGCAGGTTAAAAAGCTTCAAAAATGTCGGCTTGATTAAATTAATCAGCACTTCCCTAACGGCCTCTTTCTTGCCGTATAATAAGCGGCATGAAGGGGTTATGGTTTTTTATTACACTATTTTTTTCTACTTGGGTTCAGGCTGTCACGCCTTGGAATAGCCCTTATCCAGCAGAAAAGATTCAGAAATCGGTACTGTTTAGCAGCTTCTCTGCACCGCCTAAGCACCTTGATCCTGTCGTCTCTTACTCCTCTAATGAGTGGGGTATTATTAGCCAAATTTATGAACCCCCATTGCAGTATGCTTATTTGAAGCGTCCCTACCAGCTAGAGCCCCTAACACTGACCAAAATGCCTGAAGTGGTTTATCTTGATGCAGACGGGCAGTTGGTTTCTGCTGAAAGCCCAAACTTGGCATTTTCTGAATACCATTTTGAACTCCGCTCTGATATTCGTTATCAGCCTCACCCCGCCTTTGTTTATGCAGAAATTTCTCCTGCTCTACAGCAGCAGTTATCAGACATCGCTTCACCGATGGATTTCCCTCAACTGGGCAGCCGTACTTTGGTGGCGGCAGACTATGCCTATGCCATTAAACGCATGGCGGTGCGGCAGAACCACTCGCCTATTTTGGATACAATGATGCAGTATATTGTGGGGTTAAAGGCCTACTCAAAGCAGGTGACTGCCTTAGCAAAACAGCAAAAGGACGCTTGGTTGGATTTGAGACCCTATGAGATTGAGGGGGTGCAGGTGCAAGATGATCGCCACTTTTCCATTCGTATTAAAGGGCGTTATCCGCAATTTCTCTACTGGCTGAGTATGAACTTTTTTGCCCCTATTCCGTGGGAGGCCGACCGTTTTTATCATGCTGAGTTTTTACAGTCCAAAAACATCACGCTTGACACTTTTCCAGTCGGTACAGGCCCTTATTATTTAGCAGAAAACAACCCAAACTTACGCATGCGGCTGGTCAAAAACCCTAACTTTCACTTTGAAGCCTATCCTTCCGAGAGCAGTGGTGTGCCAAAAAAGTTGTTGCAACCCTTACTGCAAGATGCTGGTAAGCCTCTGCCTTTTATAGAGGAGGTGGTGTTTAGCTTGGAAAAGGAGAGTGTGCCGCTGTGGAATAAGTTTTTGCAAGGCTACTATGATGCTTCGGGGGTGAGCTCAGACAGCTTTGATCAGGCGATTCAAGTGCAGGGCAATGGCATGCAATTGACGCCTACCATGCAACAGAAGGGGATTCAGTTTGTTTCAGCCGTGCAAACTTCCATTATGTACCTAGCCTTTAATATGATGGACCCTGTGGTGGGGGGGTTAGAGGAGGCGAAGCAGAAGCTGAGGCAGGCGATTAGTATTGCGCTGAACTATGAAGAGTATATCTCTATCTTTTTAAATGGACGAGGGCAGGCGGCACAAGGGCCGATCCCACCGGGGATTTTTGGGTTTCAAGCGGGCAAGGCAGGATACAATCCTTATGTCTATGATTGGCAAAATGGGCAGGCAGTGCGTAAACCGCTTGCTGTGGCCAAGCAGCTTTTGCGTGAGGCGGGTTATCCCAATGGTATTTCTGCCCAAACAGGAGAGCCGCTTAAGCTCTATTATGATGCCATTGGTACAGGAGCGGATGCCAAGGCGCAGCTTAACTGGATGATGAAGCAGTTTAAGAAATTGGGCATTGAGTTGGTGATTCGAGCAACGGATTACAATCGTTTTCAGGATAAAGTACGACAAGGCAAGGTGCAACTCTTTAGCTGGGGCTGGAATGCGGACTATCCCGATCCTGAAAATTTTCTATTTCTGCTCTATGGCGACAATGGAGTGGTGAAAACCCAAGGCAGTGGCATTAACAGTGCTAACTATGATAACCCAGAGTTTAACCGCCTATTCCAACAGATGCAGACCATGCCAAACAGTCCACAACGGCTAAAAATCATTCATCAAATGATGCGAATTGTCCAAAAAGATGCGCCTTGGGTCTGGGGATTTTATCCCAAGTCGCTGACCCTTTATCATCACTGGTATCACAATATCTACCCCAATCTAATGGCCAATAACAGTTTGAAGTATCGTCGTATTGAGGGGGAAAGTCGCTGGCAAGCCATTCAACAGTGGAATACTCCCATTATTTGGCCTTTTGTTTTGTTGCTTTTAGCGACCGTGCTGCTGCTTTGGGGAGCGTGGCGACTCTATCAGCAACGACAGCAGAGGAGGGGGCTATAGATGTGGGGTTATTTGGTTAAGCGAGTGCTCTATGCGTTGCCCATTTTGATTGGGGTGAACCTGATTACCTTTTTGCTGTTTTTCACTGTGAATACGCCAGACGATATGGCTCGGGCACAACTGGGGGCCAAGCAGGTGACGCCTGAGATGATTGCCACTTGGAAGGAGGATCATGGTTATGATAAACCGCTATTTATCAACTCGGAGGCGGCAGGACTGGGTATTTTGACAAATACGCTGTTTTTTCAAGAATCTTTAAAACTGTTTGCTTTTGATTTTGGTCGTTCTGACAGTGGCCGGGAGATTGCGGCAGATATTCAGCAGCGCATGTGGCCGAGTTTAGCCATTGCTTTGCCCACCTTTGTGATTGGGTTGGTGACCAATATTGCCATTGCGCTGTTATTGGTGTTGTTTCGCTACTCTAAATTGGATTTAACCGTGATGGTGGTGGCGGTGATGATTATGTCAGTGTCAGCACTGTTTTACATTATTGCGGGTCAAGTGCTGTTGAGTAAGATTCTGCACTGGGTCCCCATCTCTGGTTATGCGCCAGGCTGGGAGGGGATAAAGTTTATCGTTTTGCCAGTGGTAATTGGGGTGTTTGCAGGCTTGGGCTCAGGGATTCGCTGGTATCGCAGCCTGTTTTTAGAGGAGATTAACAAAGAGTATGTTCGCACCGCTTGGGCAAAAGGGCGTTCTGAGATTGGCATACTTTTTAAACATGTTTTACCCAATGGGTTGCTGCCAATTTTGACCGGTGTGGTGGTGATCATTCCATCCCTGTTTATGGGTAGTTTGATTATGGAGTCCTTTTTTGGCATTCCTGGGTTGGGTAGCTACACCATTGATGCCATCAGTGCACAAGACTTCGCTATTGTAAAGGCGATGGTCTTTCTTGGATCGGTGCTCTATATTGTGGGGCTGATTCTAACTGATATTTCCTACACCATTTTTGATCCAAGAGTACGGTTGGGGTGATGGCATGAAGCTCACTTTTCTCTGGACGGACTTGATGATTTGGCTACTGGTCGTGGCTTTGCTGATTTGGGGGCGGATCATTGCCCGTTCGCCTCAAGTGCGACAGCAGTGGCGGCAGATTTTTCAATCTAAAATCGCTCTAAGCAGTGCTTTGGTATTGTTGGTCTATCTCTCCATTGCCTTATTGGATTCGGTGCATTTTCGCCAAGCCTTAACAACTGAAAGCGGTCAAACGATGCACTACAGCAGTGAAATGGTCAGCGGACTGGACTTACTATTTTCGCACTTAAAAAACATGCAAGAGCGCACCTATTCTGCTCCTTTTGCCACTCATGAGTACAGTCGTTCGGTGGTGAAGGGTGAAAGTGGTCAGATGGTGCAGACCTTTCTGCCTTTAAAGCATGTCAACACTCAAACTTCTATTGGCTGGGAAGGAGTTAAGGCATTCTTTATTGTGAGTTTGATATTGGGAAGCATTTATTGGGCAGGTTTTAGAAAGCATAGAAAAACACAAAAAAATGTTCAAAATCCCCAGTCCTGCCATTCGGTTGAAGGTGAAATTCCGTGGGAATCAGGCTTTTTAACCCTTTGGGTTTTGCTGGGATTGCTTTTATGGGGCTATCTGTTGAGCTTTAGTTACCATGTGTTTGGCACCGATAAGATTGGTCAAGATGTGTTTTTGCAAACCCTAAAAAGTATTCGTACGGGGGTATTGATTGGGGTATTGACGACACTGGTGATGCTTCCTTTAGCACTGTTTTTAGGTATCAGTGCTGGCTATTTTCGTGGTTGGATTGATGATGCCATTCAATATCTTTACACCACGCTCAACTCCATTCCCGGGGTTCTGCTGATTGCAGCGGCCGTATTGATGATGCAGGTCTTTATGGAAACACACCCGCAATGGTTTGAGACGCTGCAGGAGCGGGCTGACTTACGACTGCTGTTTTTGATTCTAATTTTGGGGGTGACCAGTTGGACAGGTTTGTGCCGTTTGGTAAGAGCAGAGACACTGAAAATCAGCCAAGTTGAGTTTGTGACGGCTGCCCGTGCTTTTGGGGTGGGGCATTTTAAAATTCTCTATACCCATATTTTGCCCAATCTAATGCATATTGTGTTGATTTCAGTAGTTTTAGATTTTAGTGGTTTAGTGCTGGCAGAGGCGGTGCTCTCTTATGTAGGCGTGGGGGTAGATCCCACCATGAACAGCTGGGGGAATATGATTAACCAAGCGCGGCTAGAGATGGCACGAGAACCCATGGTCTGGTGGTCGTTGCTCTCCGCCTTTATTTTTATGTTTGTGCTGGTACTCTCCGCCAACCTCTTCTCCGACCGTATTCAAACCGTTTTAGACCCAAGGAATCAAAAGTAATGCAAACCTCAAGCCAACCGATTTTGAAAGTGGAAAACTTGCAGTTGCAGCTGGCCTCATCGCCTCATACGCCACTGCTAAAAGGGCTCTCATTTGAAATTCGTCAAGGCGAAGTGTTTGCTCTGGTGGGAGAGTCCGGTAGTGGCAAGTCTTTGACCTCTTTAGCCGTGATGCGGCTTTTGTCGGAGGCGTTAAAAGTCACCGGTGGCAAGGTACTGTTTGATGGACAGGATCTATTGCAGTTGACTGAGGTAGCTATGCAGAGGCTTCGAGGTAATCGCATTGCCATGATTTTTCAGGAACCGATGACGGCGTTAAACCCGGTGATGACAGTGGGTGATCAGGTGGCAGAGGTGTTAAAGATTCATCAAAGTCTGAGTCGGAAAAAGGTTCAGCAGCGGGTCATTCAGCTATTTGAAGAGGTGGGCATTCCTAATGCGGCGCATCGCATTCACTGGTATCCCCATCAGCTTTCAGGTGGACAAAAACAGCGAGTGATGATTGCAATGGCCTTGGCATGTGAGCCAGAGTTGTTGATTGCCGATGAGCCGACTACTGCGTTAGATGTGACCATTCAGGCCCAGGTGTTGCAGTTGCTAAAAAGCATTCAGCAAAAGCGTTCCCTTTCCATTCTCTTTATCACTCACGATATGGGGGTGGTGGCTGAAATTGCCGACCGTGTTGCGGTGATGCAGCAGGGGGAGATTGTGGAGATGGCAGAGACGGCACATTTTTTTGAATCCCCACAACACCCTTATACCCAATCGCTATTAAAAAATGCTTTACCAAAACTGGAGGCCAAAGCTGAGCCGAAGCCTCAGTCGTTATTACAGGTGCGGCATTTAAAAGTGTGGTTTCCCATTAAAAAAGGGTTGCTACAAAGAACGGTGGACTACACACGAGCGGTAGATGGCGTTAGTTTAGAGATTAAAAAAGGGGAAACCTTAGCAGTGGTAGGGGAGTCGGGCAGTGGTAAAAGCACCTTAGGCCAAGCGATTTTACGACTCATTCCGATTACCGAAGGGACGATAGAGTTTGAAGAGCAGGATATTACGAAGTTAAGTGAAAAGCAGCTAAAACCCTTTCGCCGGCGTATTCAGGTGATTTTTCAAAACCCCTTTTCTGCCCTCAACCCCCGCATGACCATTCAAGAGATTATTCGTGAAGGCATGGTGAGTTTGCGAGTAGGGCCGCAAGATAGAGCGTGGCAGGAGCAGCGCATTATTGAATTGTTGGAGCAGGTAGGGCTGGAAGCAGAGCATCGCTGGCGTTATCCTCACGAGTTTTCAGGTGGTCAAAGGCAGCGCATTGGCATTGCCAGAGCCTTGGCTGTAGAGCCAGATCTGATTATTTGTGATGAACCCACCTCAGCACTCGATGTGAGTGTACGGGCACAGGTGTTGCAAATTCTAAAAGACCTGCAAGTCCGCTATGAAGTTTCCTACCTCTTTATCACCCACGATCTTTCCATTGTCCCCAGTTTGGCGCATCGAGTCGCTGTCATGCAGAAAGGCAAAATCGTAGAACAGGGAAAAACCGAACAAGTGCTCTACACTCCACAACACCCCTACACCCAAACCCTAGTCAAAGCAGCCCCTAAGCTGGTAAGAGATTTTTATCAGCAAATCAACCTCTCGTGCAATTGAAAAGCAAGTTGCTTCGCTTAAATCTTTGGGTAGATTAAAGAGAATTGGAAGTGCAAGAAAGGGGTATTGGTCGGTGGAGGATGAGACATAACCATGAAATATTCGGACTAGAGAATGTCTATTTTTGAGCTGGACGCGGAAAAAGTAATCAAATTAGTTGACACCTAGTGATTTATAACTATATTTGAATCTTTGTGATGTAATGGTTTTATAGCTTTTGGGAAATGATAGAACAAGGATTCAATATTTTGTGTATTGGTTTTTTATTTTCTTCCCACTTGTCGTGATCATCCCAGCGCTTTGCTAGAGATTCAAACTCAATATGAGCACTCTTTTGTCCAGATTGTATCCTAGCTTCATGGATAAACTTTTCTGTTCTTTCGTATAGCCTAACAATGGTAGTTCGCATACTTCTGTTTAGGATGGTTTCGCAGTATATGCCTTCTGCAATTCCTACAGCCATGTATTCAAAGTGGTTTAGGGTGTATCTGATAGCGGATGCACTTCTCTCAAAGTGTTCTTTTAACTGTAGTTCGTCATCTTCGGGTATGGTGCTTTGTGGATCTTTTTGGTAGCTATATGCGTACTTAACAATATCATCATGTTGATTAACATGGATTTTTCTTATAACAGCTAGTCCTTCTTGAACCCTGTCGTCACTTTTTGTGTTTAAGATGAATTCTATAGCTTTTTGTTTCTTGGCTACATTTAGTGCTATATATCCTGCTACAGTAGCAGAAGTCAAAATGGCGACAGGGGAAAGAAAGTAATAGTATTCAGACACTATTTTTATAGAGCCTCGTAATCATCAAACAAGTTAAACATAGTCGTCTCCTCCTTGGTTAAGTTGTTGGTATTGTATAGGTTTGTTAAGTTTTTTCAACTGTTGCGGCTAAATTGTCATGATTTGTTCATTTATTTAACCGTTTCTATCAACTACTATATTACAGCGTTTAGTAGGGCTTGGTGGTTGGTTTTGTTTATGGTTGATTTAGTTTTCTTATGGGCAGGACTAGGGATTTAGGAAACAGCTTTGTGTAGGGTGGTTTTCATGGGCTTAATTTTAACAAATTAATAACAGCTAAAACGGGCTTTGCCTGTGTGCGTTCATCCCCGCCATGAGTGACGGGGTTTTTCGCATTGTTGAATAAAAAGTAATCAAATTAGTTGACACCTAGTGATTTATAACTATATTTGAATCTTTGTAATGGTTTTATGAGATTCGCTTGTGAACAAAACACTTTTAGATTTTCGATCCGCAGGTTATGCGTATTTGATGGAAAAATATGCAATTTCAGGGGTTGCAAATTGGCATC
>CAYOOU010000038.1:1510-13692 GCA_964405635.1 uncultured Piscirickettsiaceae bacterium | reverse complement strand
AAAAAAAGCCCCGCAGGAGAGGTTTCCGGCGGGGCCAACATTATCTCTAAACAGAAATAATCAGAGGAGGATACTCATGAAGAAACATGAATGGCTATATGATATAAGGATATTATTATATTGTCAAACGCTAAATTGATTTAAATCATGAATCAATCGTGAAGCTCTTAGCCGAGCTTTCAGTTTTAACTGCTTGAAAACTCTCAAAATCCACAGTCCTGCTAAGGATTTTAAGTCTATAGCTTCCGCCAACTCGTTCCCTCTGGGGTATCCAATAACTCAATGCCTTGCGCTTGCAGTAAATCACGAATCTCGTCTGAGCGTTGGAAATTTTTTTCTGCTCTAGCCTGCTTTCGCTCTGCAATCAGCGCTTCAATCTGCTCTACACTCAAGTCTGAAGGCTGTGATTGGAAAAAGCTTTCTGCCTCTTCTGTCAGCAAGCCTATCTGGTTACCCAGTTTTTTTAACAAGCCTGCCAAAGCCGCATCATGGGTTTTGTTGACGGCTTTCGCCAACTCAAACAGCACCGCCATCACTTGTGGGGTATTGAAATCATCATTCATCGCGGCCATAAACTGCTGTTCAAACTCGCTGTCTGCCGCTGGCTCACCCACCTCTTTGCCTTCTAAAGCCGAGTAGAGTCGGTTCACCGAAGCCTTGGCACTCTCTAAGTTCTCTTCAGAGTAGTTGACCGGGCTGCGATAATGACTGGCCAGTAGAAAATAGCGGATGACTTCGGGGTGATACTGCTTCAATACCTCTCGAATGGTAAAGAAGTTATCTAGGGATTTGGACATTTTTTCATCATTAATGCGCACAAAGCCCACATGCATCCAGGTATTGACATAATGCTCCCCGGTAGCACACTCTGCTTGTGCAATTTCATTTTCATGGTGCGGAAAAGTGAGGTCCATGCCCCCACCGTGAATATCAAAATGGTTGCCTAAACACTGAGTGGACATGGCGGAACACTCAATATGCCAGCCAGGACGCCCTTCTCCCCAAGGTGAGGGCCAAGCAGGCTCTTGCGGTTTAGAGGCTTTCCACAGTACAAAGTCAAGTGGGTCTTTCTTGGCGGTATTCACTTCCACCCGTGCACCAGATTCTAAGTCCTCAATATTTTTGCCCGAAAGCCGTCCATAGTCTGGATCGGCCTTTACATGAAAATAGACATCACCATTCTCCGCAGGATAGGCACAACCTTTCTCGATCAAAGTGGCAATCATGCCTTCAATAGCTTCCATATGATCTGTAGCCCTGGGCTCAATATCAGGACGCAATACATTCAAAGCAGCTTCATCTTCATGCATTGCCTCAATAAAGCGAGCCGTTAGAGATTGAATGGTCTCGCCATTTTCCACCGCACGGTTAATAATTTTGTCATCGATATCGGTGATGTTCCGCACATAGGTTACCTCATACCCCAAGGCGCGTAGGTGTCGCACGACTGTGTCAAACACCACCATCACCCGGGCATGACCAATATGACAATAGTCATACACCGTGACCCCACAGACATACATGCCCACCTTGCCTTCATGAATGGGCTTAAAGGTCTCTTTTTGACGACTTTCGGTATTGTAAATTTTCAGCGCTTGCATTATTTCTGCTCCCAAGTATCTCGCAGTGCCACGGTTCGGTTAAACACCAGAGGCATTTTCTCCATTGATTGGTTGTCCCGGCAGAAATAACCCTCCCGTTCAAACTGATAGGCCTTTTCCGCCTCAGAGTGCTGCATATTCTGCTCTACAAAACCGTATTTCACTACCAAAGAGTCAGGGTTCAACACCTTTTTAAAGTCGGCTTCCTTAGCGGGGTTAGGCACGGTAAAGAGTCGGTCATACAAACGGAACTCGGCTGGCAAGGCAGTGGTGGCCTCCACCCAGTGAATCACGCCTTTGACCTTACGCCCATCCGCTGGTTTTTTACCTAAAGTTTCAGGATCGTAGGTGCAGTAAATGGTGGTAATTTCTCCGTTTTCATCTTTTTCCACCCGCTCAGCCTTAATCACATAGGCATTTCGCAACCGTACCTCTTTGCCTAACACCAACCGCTTATACTTTTTATTGGCCTCTTCACGGAAGTCAGCTCGATCAATATAGACCTCACGACCAAAGAAAATCTCCCGCCGCCCCATGGCTTCATTCTGCGGGTGCACCGGTGCCATAATCAGCTCTTTCTCCCCTTCTGGGTAGTTCTCTATCACTAGCTTTACAGGGTCTAATACTGCCATCGTACGTGGTGCATGAACATTCAAATCATCTCGCACACTGGCCTCTAAAATAGACATAGAGGTCATGCTGTCCACCTTAGAGATGCCGATTCGCTCTGCAAAATCCCGAATAGAAGCGGGCGTGTAACCACGACGACGAATACCAGAAATGGTGGGCATTCTTGGGTCATCCCAGCCTTCCACCAACCCCTCTTGTACTAACTGTAACAATTTGCGCTTGGACATGACGGTGTATTCTAAGTTCAACCGTGAGAACTCATATTGATAAGGCCGCTGCTTTTTAAAATCGTCCAAATTGTCCAGAACCCAATCATAAAGACGGCGATTGTCTTGGAACTCTAGGGTACAGAGAGAGTGAGAAATCCCTTCAATGGCATCAGAAATTGGGTGGGCAAAATCATACATAGGGTAGATGCACCACTTATCCCCCGTCTGATGGTGGGTTTGGAAACGAATACGGTAAAGCGCAGGATCTCGCAAACACATAAAGGAAGAAGCCATATCAATTTTGGCACGCAGAACACACTCGCCTTCCTTAAATTCGCCGTTTTTCATCTTCTCAAATAGAGCGAGATTCTCTTCCACCGAAGTGTCTCGATATGGGCTGGGTTTACCTGGTTCGGTTAAGGTGCCTCGATATTCACGGGTCTGTTCGGCATTGAGAAAACAGACATACGCCAACCCTTTTTTAATCAACTCCACTGCATATTGATAAAAGGCATCAAAGTAGTCTGAAGTGTAGTGGGCATCGCCAGCCCACTCAAACCCCAACCAACGCACATCCCGCTCAATGGCACGCACATACTCCACGCTCTCTTTTTCAGGGTTAGTGTCATCAAATCGTAAATTGCACAGGCCGTTATAATCCTCAGCCAATCCAAAGTTCAAGCAGATGGATTTGGCGTGTCCAATGTGCAGATAACCATTGGGTTCAGGAGGGAAACGGGTATGCACCGTTTGATACTTGCCGCTGGCTAAGTCAGCTTCAATAATATTGCGAATAAAGTTGGTGGGCTTATTCTCATCCACAGCGCTCATAGGGACTCTCTCAATCGAAACAAAAGATGAATTATACCATGCAACACCTCCCCTTCTATGGTTTGAAAATGCTAAAATCCTCTCAATATTTCTCATTGAGACCTTTGCACGAGTTAGACACGACCTAAAAATGAGATAAAATTTTAGCCATTTTTAGCCGTGGATTCATCTCGTGTAAAGGTCTCGTCACCATGATAAACATAAAGGGAACGCATCATGATTAGAAGACGCTTTTTAGCCCTAGCCTCGGCCATACTCGCTACCTTAAGCTTGACCGCTTGTGCTGGAGAAGCGCAAAGCACAACAAAAAAAAATCATCCTCAAGTACTCATCGAAACCAACTACGGCAGTATCATCGTTGAACTCTATCCAGAAAAAGCCCCTGAAACTGTCAAAAACTTTTTGCAATATGTGAATGAAGGGTTCTATGACGGCACCATCTTTCATCGAGTGATCCCTAACTTTATGATTCAAGGAGGGGGATACACCGAAGACATGCAGAAAAAAATCACCCATGCCCCCATTCACAATGAAGCAGACAATGGGTTGCGCAACCGCATTGGCACGATTGCTATGGCACGCACCTCCGACCCCCACTCAGCCACTGCACAATTTTTTATCAATGTAGCGAATAACACCTTCTTGGATTTTAGAGAAAAAACCTCAAGAGCCTATGGCTATGCCGTATTTGGTCGAGTCATTAAAGGCATGAAAGTGGTCAACAAAATTCGCCAGGTGAAAACGGGCTTTAAAGATGGCATGAAAGATGTGCCGATCAATCCTGTTATGATTATCAAAGCCAGACAAATTAAATAAGGAGTAAACACAAATGGCACAAGTGATTTTTAAAACCAATAAAGGCAACATCACCATTGAGGTGGACAAAGAAAAAGCCCCCATCGGTACAGAAAACTTTTTGCACTACGCCCGTGATGGATTTTACAACGGCACCCTCTTTCACCGAGTCATCCCTAACTTTATGATTCAAGGTGGCGGTCTAACCGAAGGTATGCAGGATAAGCCTGCTGGTGAGCCTATTGAAAACGAAGCCGATAACGGTCTAAAAAATGTCCGAGGCTCCGTCTCTTACGCCCGCACAATGGATCCGCACTCAGCCACCACCCAGTTCTTTATCAACTTGGTGGACAATGACTTCCTTGACCACAAATCCAAAGATATGCACGGCTGGGGCTATGCCGTATTTGGCAAAGTGGTGGACGGCATGGACATTGTCGACGAAATCGCCAAAGTGGAAACTACTAGCCGCATGGGACATCAAGATGTGCCGGTGGAAGATATCATTATTGAAGAAACCATCGTTAAAGACGATGAATAAGTTACTTTAACTTTCAGTAAAATAAGCCCTCACCTTGAGGGCTTTTTAATACCATGACAAAATCAAATTCCCATATCCTTTGCATTGCCGATATTCATCTGCAACCGGACTCCGAGCACCCCATTAACCAAGCCTTTCGAGCTTTTTTACAGCAGGAAGCGTCGCTGGCGGAGGCCCTGTATATTTTGGGCGATCTCTTTGAAATGTGGGTGGGAGATGATATTGGACTGGAAACCTATACCCAAGAAGTGGCCGCTATTCGAGCTTTAGTGGACAAAGGGGTACCGGTATTTATTCAGTTTGGCAATCGGGATTTTTTAATGCGAAAAGCCTTTTGGAAAACTACCGGAGCGCAACACCTCAAGCAACCCAAAGCCATAGAGATTAACCAGCAAACCTATCTCATGCTCCATGGAGACAGTCTCTGTACAGATGACAAAGCATATCAAAGAATGCGGCTTCTACTCAGAAATCCACTGGTGACTTGGCTGTTTTTAAAACTGCCTGCAGAAAAACGGCAAAGCATTGGTGAAAAAATGCGAGCCAATTCCCAAAAACACAATCTCAATAAAGCGGAAAATATTATGGATGTGTCTGAAAGTGCTGTACTACGGCTGTCACTCCCTCAAGCCACTGGCATTATCCACGGACATACGCATCGCCCCGCCCACCATGAATACCTTCACAATGGCAAGATTTTCCACCGCTGGGTACTGGGAGATTGGCGGGTTAAACAACAAACTGTTACGATGCAAATGCTAAAAATCAACCATCAAGCTCAATTGACAGAATGGCAATACACCTTCAAAACACCTTAAAAAGTATGCAGGACTGGGGATGGGGATTTTGGCATTTTTTTGACCTTTTTTAAACCTCAATCTGCCGCTGCCGAAAAGCCTCGTAAAGCACCACACCAGTGGCGACGGAAACATTGAGGCTTTCCACGCTGCCCACCATAGGAATAGCGGCAATATGGTCGCAGGCTTGGCGAGTGAGCTTTCTTAGGCCTGTGCCTTCTGCCCCCATGACAATGCCCACTGAACCTTTAAAGTCCATTTGGTAGATGGTCTGCTCGGTTTCTCCGGCCAAGCCAATCATCCACATGCCCTCTTTTTTCAGGGTTTCCAGCGTTCGTACTAGATTATTCACCACCACCAGTTTCACCGACTCTGCAGCACCACAAGCCACCTTGCGTACCGTGGCATTAACGCCCACAGAGTTGTGTTTGGGAATGATCACGGCATCCACACCCACTGCATCGGCGGTGCGCAAGATGGCACCGAGATTGTGAGGGTCTTGTACTTCGTCCAAAAACAGAAACAGTGAACACTCGCTATTTGCCAAAATTTCTGGCAAGGCCTTTTCGGTCAAATCTGGGCGACACGCTACTTGAGCCGCCACCCCTTGGTGGTTTCCCTCCAACTTGTTAAAGTAGGATTTGGGCTCAAACTGCACTGCTAACCCCGCGGCCTTTGCGGCATCCACCAAAGCTTGTTGACGAGGATTTAGCTTGCCTTTAATCACCGACAACACATAGATAAGATGAGGCGACTGTTTAATAAACTTTTCTACAGCATGAACGCCATAGATTAGCTCTTGTCCATTACGATTCATTCAGCCGCCTTTTTGCCACGGTTGCTCGGCTTTTTGCCTCCACGACTCCCTTTGCGTTTGCCTCGGTAGTAGCGTTTTTTCTTGCGCGGCTTACTATCCTCTTGGCCAGACTCAGAAGCCTCTTCCGAACTCTCTTCAACATTAGGAACGGCTACATCAGTCGCTTCTAGCTTCTCTGCTTCAGAGAGGTCAGCAATAAAACGCAAATCCACCTTACGATCTTCAAGGTTGACCTGAGCCACTTGCACCTTCAAGCGATCACCCAAGCGATAGGTTTTGCCTGTCCGTTCACCTTTCAATTGATGACGGGCGCGGTCAAAGTGGAAATAGTCATCGCCCAACTCGGTAATGTGCACCAGTCCTTCCACATAAAGGGGTTGCAACTCCACAAACAATCCAAAATTGGTGGCGGCAGTCACAACAGCTTCATACTCTTCTCCCAAACGATGAGAGAGGAATTCACACTTCAAGAAGGTGGTCACATCACGAGTCGCTTCATCGGCTCGACGCTCAGAGGCAGAGCAGTGCATGCCAAACTCTTCCATATCCTTATCAGAGTAGGCAAAACCTTCTGCTCCCTGCTTTAACCAAGCATGGCGTACGCCACGGTGAATCAATAGATCCGGGTAACGGCGAATGGGCGAGGTATAGTGCGTGTAAAGCTCGTAGTTCAACCCAAAGTGGCCTTTATTCTCTGGCGAATAGACCGCCTGATTCATGGATCGCAGTAGCACGGTGTTAACCAAATGCTCATAAGGCTTCCCTTCCACTGCTTTTGCCACATCAGCAAAATCGTGAGGCGTTGGGCTATCACCCCCACCTAATTCAATGCCAAAGTCTTTTAAGAACGTTCTAAGGCTCTCAATTTTCTCTGGAGTCGGTGGCTCATGCACACGGTATAACATCGGAATTTTATGCCACTTCAAGTAGCGAGCGGTGGCCACATTAGCCATCAACATACACTCTTCAATCAGCTTATGAGCCTCATTGCGTTTAACTTCCACAATCTCTTTAATCTTGCGGTCATCATCAAACACAATGCGAGTTTCAACCGTATCAAACTCCAAAGCACCCCGCTGCTCACGAGCAGCTTGCAATACCTTATACAGGGCATAAAGCTCATCTAAATCAGACTTAAACTCACCAAACTCAGCTAAATATTCACTGTTTTCATTGGTCAGCATGTCATACACCTGATCATAGGTAAGACGCGCTTTTGAGTTCATCACCGCCTGATAGAACTGACTACGCTCCAACTTCCCTTCGGCATCAATATACATATCGCATACCATGCAGAGACGATCCACCTTTGGATTCAAAGAGCACAAACCATTGGAAAGTTTCTCTGGCAGCATGGGCACCACTTGCTGAGGGAAGTACACCGAATTCCCTCGCTCAAATGCTTCCTTATCCAACGCAGAACCCGGCTTCACATAGTGGGACACATCGGCAATGGCTACCACCAAACGCCAACCGCCAGACTTACGAGGTTTGGCATAAACGGCATCATCAAAGTCTTTAGAGTCTGCCCCATCAATGGTCACCAAATTCAAATTCCGCAGATCCTTGCGCCCTTCATAATCGGACGGCTGAAGCTCATCAGGAATTGCATCTAGTTCTTCCA
This sequence comes from uncultured Piscirickettsiaceae bacterium, assembly GCA_964405635.1. Lineage (GTDB taxonomy): Bacteria > Pseudomonadota > Gammaproteobacteria > Thiomicrospirales > Thiomicrospiraceae > JALUXI01. The sequence goes on along the minus strand of CAYOOU010000038.1, from coordinate 5,847 downwards.
ACGCCTCTTTTGACCACTCATGGGGGATTTTGAATATGTGCAGAGCAGATTCAATCTCCATGCCAGGATCTAAATAGTTCCCCAGCACCTTCTTAACTTGCCCTACTGGGCCTGAGCGAGAAGAAGGTTGATGCAAAATTTCCACTAGCACTACCTGCCCTTCTTCGGCGCCATGAATCCCATCTTGTGGAATAAAGACATCTTGAGTAATGCGACTATTTTCTGGACGCACCCAAGCCAGTCCATCTTCAAAGGAGAGTCGACCAATCAACTCTTTATTGGCACGCTCAATAATTTCAACAATGCTTCCCTCTGGACGTCCCCGGCGATCTTCACCAATAATGGAAGCCAGCACGATGTCTCCATTGAGCACCTTACGCATCTCTCGTTCAGAGAGGAATAGATCTTTAGTCTCCCGCACTTCAGGAATTAAAAAACCAAAGCCATCAGGATGCCCTAGCACAGTGCCCTTAATTAAATCCATTTTCAAAATAGGACCATAGGCACCGCGGCGATTTTGCATTAATTGACCATCGCGCACCATGGCACGCAAACGACGGCTCAGCCCTTCTAGGCGTTCTTCATCATCAATATACAGGGCTTTGGCAATCTCTTTGAATTTAAGCGGACGCTTTTGGTTTTCTAGAAACTCGAGAATGGCTTCTCGGCTGGGGACGGGGTTTTCATACTTTTCCGCTTCGCGTTCAGCATGCGGATCATTAATTTGTGTTATTTCAGTCACTCTTATTTTATCTTCATATTATCAACCCCTACCCAATTCAGCGGAAAACGACACAAAATCTCTGTGGCGTTGAAAGTTACTGTCTGGATAGAGACTGGTTCTGGTTTGTTTAAAAAAATAGCCGCTGCCGATACCTGTCACTGGCAACGCTCTCTAACCAACCCACTCACTTTCTCCGGAATTGGCAGATATTCTTCTAAACGGTCTTGCTTGCTCCTTACTCTATTTCAAGGGCATTAATACATTATAACATATATTAATTTTTCAGATGCTTACGCTCAATTTCTGCCAATAACCCCTCAGAAGCCTGCTGTACCAAGTCAAATACATGCTCAAACCCTTGCGGCCCTCCATAATAGGGGTCTGGCACCTCCGTTTCCTCTACTTCAGGGGCAAATTCAAGAAACATCCGAATCTTCTCATAATGCTCAGGCAAAGCTAACGCCATTAAGTTGTGATAGTTAGCCTCATCCATCGCCAAAATATAATCAAACTCATACAAATCCCCAAAATCTACCTTACGCGCCCGCAAATCCTGCATCTCAATACCTCGACTTTTAGCCACCTGCATAGAGCGACGATCAGGCATTTCCCCCACATGATAAGCATGAGTACCAGCGGAGTCGATTTCAATAACCTCTTCCAATCCCTTCTCTCGCACCAATTGACGAAATACCGCATGAGCCGTTGGCGAACGGCAAATATTTCCCATACAGACGAAGCAAACCTTGACTTTTTTCATTTTCTTTTCCTGTTTCAGTAAAATGGCCGATATTGTACTGAATCTAAGTTCTCCCTGCTATGAAACCACGCCAAGTATCTATTCAAAAGCATTTTCACTTCAAGTCCGACTGGATTGTATTTGAAGATGATGACATCATTGTGGCCAATAAGCCCTCCGGCTTACTCTCAGTGCCTGGACGACTGCCAGAGAATAAAACCAGCCTCATCTCCCTGCTAGAAGATTATTGCCAACACCCTCTCCATATTGTGCACCGATTGGATATGGATACCTCTGGCATCATGGTGATTGCCAAACACAAAACCGCTCTGCGCCATCTCAATCAACAGTTTCAAAATCGACAAACCTATAAACGCTACGAAGCCATTTGTGCCGGCATTGCTGAGCAGCCAGGAGGTCATATTCACCTACCTATGCGGTGCGACTGGGAAAATCGCCCTCGGCAAATCGTAGACTGCCTTTATGGCAAACATACCTATACGCAGTGGCGAGTACTTCAACAATTTGATACCTGTTTTTGGGTAGAACTCATCCCACACACTGGCCGATCACACCAACTGCGCGTACATATGCAAAAATTAGGTCATCCAATTTTAGGCGACAACCTCTATGCAGATATTGATAGCCTCAAAGCTGCGCCCCGCCTACTGTTACATGCAACCGAATTACATATTGAGCATCCTAACACTGGAAAAACATTACGCTTTAAAGCACCTTCTTGCTTCAACCAAAAACAACAAAGTGATAGAACTCAAAACTGACATTGGCACACATTATGCTTAGAGTTCAACACTGATATTTAATTGACAACAAGAGGACACAACCATGTCAGACACCACTCTAAGCCAGGATGATTTAGCTACTCAAGAGATGATTGCGATGATGGAAGATTCAAATACTCTTGAACCAGAAACAGAGCAAAATAAAAATACAGACGATCTAAATTCTCTACTAGATACTTTAGAAGCGGGAGACGAAGAGGATATGGTTGATACAACCTCTGAAAATGAAGAAACTATTCTAGAACTAGAAGAGGATAGCCCCCATAAAGCCACAGAGCCTGAGGAGGCACATGAAGCTACTGTAGACACTGCTTCTGACAGTCAAATAGAAACGCTAGAAAATGACCTTAACACTGAAGCAACAGAAGAGGTTACCGATAACCAGTCAACCTCTTATGAGCCAACTGAGATGACAGTTGAAGAGTCCGAGATAGAAAGTGATAGCGACACGACCCCTATTGATACTGAATTAACCAAGCTATCCAGTAAGGAACCCTCTCAAGAAGCCCCCACTCAAGATGCAATAACTGAAACGCCAAGCTCAACTGATGATGAAGTAAACCCCCATACAGCCCTAGCAGAACTGGAGGCCGCACTTTCACTACAGAAAGAGACTGAAGAACTTGCCATGAAGGTAAAAGAGTCCACACAACAAACTTCAGCGCTTGCATTAGAAGCTGCACGCATTGCTCAAGAGAGAGCACACCAGCTACAGGAAGAGATTAACTCAACTTACCAAGCAGCTGAAAGAGCTCGCTTATTTTTAGAAAATAGTGATATTGAGGTTGAGGAGATCCCTCAATACTCAATCGATGAGCTACCTCAAGTGCTTCAAGAAATTCATGCTAAAAATGAAGCATTAAAAGAACAAAACAAAGCCATTCAGGCACTTTTAGACTAAACCTAACCAGGTAGGCGAAGTATGAACGATAAAACTGATGAACTACTGAGCGAATTGGACAATATGAGAGGAAATACCCCTCCCTCTCAGGCTGATCACCTGCTACAGGCTTTAAAAAACAGCAATGTGTCCACTGCAAACCAAATATCAGAGTCCAACTCTTCTACGCCTACCTCAAGCATCGATGATGTAGATGATCTTCTGGAGTTAATGAATGATGACATTGACTCAGAAAAAACTTCTACACCTGAAACGACAATGCATACAACTACTAATACCACAAAAAAACCAGTAAAAGACTCATCTCACTCTACGAATAATGCTACACCTACCAGTGAAGTTGAAGCAGTAGCACTGGCTCTAGAAGCAGCTAAAGCGGCACAAGTAGCGGCAGAAAATAGCCAAAAATCCTCCGAACTGGCCATTAAAAACGCTCACGAACTTAAAGCTGAATTGGTTGAGCTTAGTGACTCAAATTATGCATGGAGACAAGCGGTTAAAAGTGCCTCCAAGGAGCTCAAGACCACTAAAAACACTGTCTCGCTTTTGGCCACCATCAGCATCATTTTCTCCATAGCTGCTGCTGGTATTATGGGCTACTATCTCTATTCTCTGAATAAAAAGTATGAGCAATTAAAGGGCGAAGTACTAGACATCATCCAAACGGAAAATACTCTTTTCCAAAAGAAATTCAGTACTAAAGTAGATGAACTCTCCTCTTTAATTGAGTTTTTAACCAGTAAAATAGAAAAAATATCGCCCTCTTCAGGAGCACAACCTCATATCACCCCTGTTAACACCTATAAAGATACTAACAAAATAGCCGAGAATAACCTTCATGGCAATCAAGATCATAATGAAACACCCTCTACGCAGACTCACACTCCATCTCTGCCTCATCACAATAATAATGACCATCAAAACCACATGCCTCACAGTGAGCCTCACGGCGTAACTCCATCCACCGTGGACTACTCTGCTGACCTCAATGATATCAAACAAGTGATTCAAAACATTCTACATAAACAGCAATCTTTAGAGTCTTTGCTCTATCAAGCCATTCGAGAAAACAAAGATAGCCACCCCCCTTCTCATCCTGCACCAACTTTGCAGCATAGCAATCGACCCATCATTGCCAAGCTCTCGTCAGAGGATGAGAAAAAGTTAGCC